>CALIHL010000012.1 GCA_938022935.1 uncultured Saprospiraceae bacterium | reverse complement strand
GCATTGTTTGCAAGAGACAACTATGGAAATGTTGAGATACAACTCAAGAGCATCAATGATCAGATCGTTCAGATGAAAAAGTTGGTTGCTGCTGGTAGTAGAGCGCAATTTGAGATCTACGATCTTGAAGCACAACAGGCGACATCCGAGCAACAAGTAACCATCGCTCAAAACAGAATAGATCTATCCATGCTCAACTTAAAAGGAGTAATGAATCTTGATCCAAGTACGGACATCGCCTTGGCTACTCCTCCTACTGAACAAGCGACTTATACGGATCTCGATAATGTTGGAATAGAAGATATATATACAAGAGTAGCAGACTCTCGACCAGAGTTAAGAGCACTTGATCTGCGTATCAAAAGTGGAGAGGTTGGAGTAGATATCGCTAAGTCAGCTTTCTATCCAAACATTGGAGCGGGCTTTAACATAGGAAGTGCTTTTTCTAACCGATTTATCAGACCGACGGGCTTTGACCAAAGTGTCGTAGAATCCAATGTTCTCATCAATGGGGAACCTGCTGTATTTGGTGTTAATCAACCATTTGCCACAGGCGAAGAGACAACACCATACTTTACACAGCTGGATCAACTGCTATCTTATGGATTTGGTGTACAAGTAAGTATGCCTATCTTCAACAACTATCAAGCAAAAGGAAACAAGCAGCGTGCTTTGCTTAACCTTGAAAACCTGAAAATCAACAAGGAGCGATACATTATCGACCTCAGAAACATTTTAGGTCAATACTTGACAGATGCTAAAGCGTCAAAGCGTAACTTAGAGGCCGTAGACAAAGTTCTTCAAGCAAGACAAATAGCATTTGATAACGCTAAGAAAAGATATGAACTGGGTGCGATTAACTCATTTGATTATATAAGCATCCAAGACCAACTCAATACTGCTCGAACAGATCAGATCATAGCCAAATATGACTATATGTTGAAAGTAAAAGTCTTAGACTTTTACCAAGGCTACCCAGTATCATTAAAATAAGACTCAGAACAAAGAAAGGCACTCACACATGGCAACAAAGAAGAAAAAAAGCAGGAAGTGGTTAATTATAGGATTGCTATTGATCCTGGCTGCTATAGCAGCAGCTATGTATTTTAAAAATGCATCAGCACCCAAAGGCTTAGAGGTGGAAGTCTCAGAATCAGAGACAAAATCAATACGAGAAAGTGTTTCAGCATCAGGTCGTATCTATCCTGAGGTAGAAGTAGTCATCAGCTCAGATGTATCTGGAGAGATAGTCGATCTATATGTAGAAGAAGGTGATTCTGTTGTAGCAGGTCAGCTCTTGCTCAAGATAGACCCGGAAGCATACTTGTCATCTGTAGAAAGAGGAGAAGCAGATCTCAACAATGCTAAGGCACAACAAGCCATGTCAAGAGCACAAATAGAAACCAATAAAGCACAAAGAGAAGAACTAACTACTTCTTTAATACAAGCGGAGCGTAACCATAAGAGAAACCAAGAACTCTTTAAACAAGAAGTGATCTCTCAGGCTGAGTTTGATCAAACATTAGCAGAGGTAGAATCTGTGAAAGCAAGAATGAGATCAGCCGAAGCGAGTATCAGATCAGCTGAAGAGAGTGCGTTGGGATCTTCATTTTCCGTAAAGAGCTCAGAAGCAGTACTTAAAGAACTACGAACTAACCTCGGAAGGACTGCGATAAAAGCACCCAATAGCGGTATCATCACCAGCCTTTCAGTTGAAAAAGGAGAGCGTGTAGTTGGAACTGCTCAGATGGCAGGTACAGAGATCATGAGAATCTCTAACCTTAGCACTATGGAGGTGCAAGTAGAGGTGAGTGAGAACGACATCCTCAAAGTCACTGAAAATGACCTTGCTGAGATAGAAGTAGATGCCTACTTAGATAGAACATTCACTGGATATGTAACAGAGATCGCTAATAGTGCATCTAACGTTGCTGGCACAACCAGCGCAACCGCATCACTCAATACTGATCAGGTAACCAACTTCATTGTAAAGATTAGGATAGATCCTAACTCATACAGCGACATCGGAGTGGATAGTAAAGGCTATGCTTTCAGACCAGGCATGTCTGCTTCAGTTGATATAATCACAGAAACTAAAGATGATATCCTTGTTATCCCGATCCAGTCAGTAGCGGTAAGAGTTCTTGACAAAGAATCAAAAGATGAGGAATACGAAGAAGTAGTATTTGTCTATGAAGCAGATACTGCACGTATGATTCCTGTGACAACTGGCATCCAAGATGACGAGTTCATACACATCACAGAAGGGTTGGAGAAAGGAGTTGATGTCATCAGTGGACCATATTCTGCCCTTTCCAAAGAGCTTGATAACGGCACTGAGCTGAGGAAAAAGGATAGTGATGACAAAGTCAAAGAGGAGTCGTAGGAACTCACTCATCATATTTGTCAGAAGTCCCAAACTTGGAAAAGTTAAAACTCGTTTAGCCAAAGAGGTCGGAGACGAAGAGGCTTTGTCTATATACATCCGACTCTTAACGCATACCAGAGAAGTTGCAGAGCAAGTCGAGGCCACAAGGCATCTCTTCTACAGTGATGAGATCATAAAAGATGATTGGTCTACCGAGCACTTTGATAAATCACTACAAGCCAAAGGTGATCTTGGCGACAAGATGCAACATGCTATAAAGACCGCACTTTCAACAAGCAACAAAGCCGTGATCATAGGTAGTGATTGTGCGCAATTAAAAAGCTCCATAGTAGAAGCTGCTTATGATGCCTTAGACCAAAACGATGTAGTCTTAGGCCCAACTTACGATGGAGGCTATTATCTACTGGGTGTAAAAGAGATGCATAAAGAGCTCTTCGAAGACATGACATGGAGTGTAGAAAGCGTGTACGAAGAAACTGTAAAGCGCATCAAAGAGAAAGGCCTAACCTATGCTACCCTAGATCGACTATCTGATATAGATTATAAAGAAGACTGGGACAAGTATGGCTTAGACTCGTAAGTTTTACTTCCTTTTCTTTTTGAAAAAGTCTGTCATCAACTGCCCACAAGTATTAGCCATTATTCCAAATTCTAATTTGGACTTTGGGTGAAGCAGCTCCTTCCCATACCTCATAAACCCTGCTTTGCCATCCTCAGCGCCGTAGACGATACGATCAAGCTGCGCCCATGAAAGTGCACCTGCGCACATCACGCATGGCTCAAGTGTCACATAAAGGGTACACCCCTTAAGGTACTTTGTTCCGAGATAAGACATGGCAGAAGTGATGGCTATGATCTCCGCGTGTGCGGTAGCATCTTGCAGGGCTTCCACTTGATTATGTCCACGTGCTATGATCCGATCTTTGGCCACGATGACCGCCCCTACAGGGATCTCATCTGATGACTCAGCAACCAAAGCCTCTTTGTAGGCTTGCTGCATAAAGTATTCGTCGCTGTATAATTCTATTTCCATAAAATCTGAGTTCGATAGTAAGACAATTTATTTTCTTATACGTAGTTTTGTGCATGGAAAAAGCAAGCAATCGTCTCCCACAGATAAGCGAAGCACTGACTTTTGATGATGTCCTATTAGTGCCAGCTTACTCTCAAGTATTACCAAGGGAAGTATCTATAAAGTCTAAACTTACACGTGACATAACTATCAATGTCCCTATCATCTCAGCAGCTATGGACACTGTTACCGAGTATGCTCTTGCTATCGCTATGGCTCGAGAAGGCGGTATCGGTATCATCCATAAGAACATGTCCGTTGAAGCACAAGCGGAGCAAGTACGCAAAGTCAAGAGGTCAGAAAGTGGGATGATTGTTGACCCTGTCACCTTGACTCCCGAGGCAACACTTGCCGATGCTTTGGACATGATGAGGACATATAGCATCGGTGGCATACCTGTTATCGATAAGCAAAAAAAACTTGTAGGTATATTAACTAATAGGGACTTGCGATTTGAAGAGCAACTGGACAGATTAGTCAAAGATGTGATGACCAAAGAGAATCTTATCACTGCGCCAGAAGGGACAACCTTAGAGCAGGCACAAGAGATCCTACAACGATATAAAATAGAAAAGCTCCCTGTTGTCGATGACAACAATGTATTGATGGGGCTCATCACTTATAAAGACATACTTAAAGTCGAGAGTTACCCTAATGCCAGTAAAGACAGCAGAGGTAGATTGTTAGTAGGTGCAGCGCTTGGTGTGAGTTCAGATACTTTTGACAGGATCGAGGCGCTTACAGAAGTTGGAGTAGATGTCGTCATCGTTGACACGGCACACGGCCATTCTCAAGGTGTACTTGACATGGTCAAAGAGATCAAAACAAAATACTCAGACCTCCAAGTCATAGGAGGCAATATAGCAACAGCAGCAGCAGCTCAATCGCTCATAGATCATGGTGCAGATGGACTGAAGATCGGCGTTGGCCCAGGTAGTATCTGTACAACTAGGATTGTCGCTGGTGTAGGTGTTCCTCAATTGACTGCCATCATGAATGCAGCAAGCGTAGCACTCAATGCGGGCGTCCCTATCATAGGTGATGGCGGTATCCGCTATACAGGTGATATCTCTAAAGCCATTGCAGCAGGAGCAAGTACGATTATGGCGGGATCATTATTCGCAGGTACCGAAGAAGCACCAGGCGAAACGGTTATATACGAAGGAAGAAAGTTTAAAGTATATCGTGGGATGGGCTCTCTTGGTGCTATGCAAAAAGGATCGAAAGATCGTTACTTCCAAGATGCCGAAGACGACGTTAAGAAGTTAGTCCCTGAAGGCATCGAAGGTCGCGTACCTTATAAAGGCACTGTCTCTGAAGTCATGGTCCAATATACCGGTGGATTGAGAGCGAGTATGGGATACTGCGGAGCTAGTGATATCGCATCGCTTCAGGGCTCTAACATGGTGAAAATCACAAGCTCAGGTGTTTTAGAAAGTCATCCGCATAATATCACGATTACAAAGGAATCACCTAATTATTCGAGAAGATCATAAGATGTCCTTGCAGAAGGTTTTGGTTAGTGAGGACGTAGTATCGCTTGCGCAAATACTTCTTGGAGCTACTATCTCCACAACCATCGGGGGAATAACAACCGCCGGGATCATCACAGAGACAGAAGCTTACAAAGCCCCAGAAGACAAGGGCTCTCATGCTCATGGTAATAAAAGGACAAAACGAACGGAGACGTTATTTGCGGAAGCGGGCACATCATATGTATATCTGTGCTATGGGATACATCATCTCTTCAATATCGTTACAGGACCAAAAGACGTAGCACATGCTGTCTTGATCCGAGCGATAGAACCATGCCTCGGTAAAGATGACATGTGGACCAGAAGGTCCATAAAATCTAAAGGTCACAGCCTCACTAATGGACCGGGAAAACTATCTCAGGCATTAGGTATCAAAACAGCTCACAATGGTATCAATCTACTGTCTGACGGGAGCCCAATAAAGATCACTTTATCTGAACGACAATTAGCTTCTAAAGAGATCATAGCCAGCCCTAGAGTCGGGATAGCTTATGCTAAAGAATGTGCCCATTGGCCTTGGAGGTTTAGGATAAAGGATAATCCTTGGACAAGTCTACCTCATGAGGTAAGTTACGAGTCATAATCTCAGAACTTAATGATACATTAACAATTACGTGGGCTATAACTTCGTCTATAGAGAGACAATCCTCGATATTAGCATGATGAGATACTGTTATATAATCTTTTTGATTAGTTGCGCTCTTGGGCTCAAGGGACAAGAGCTGATTTATGATAATCATATCTACTTAGACCATATAAAGTCTGTCAAGTTTCATATTTCTAATCTTCCAACATCAGAACCAATCATCGATCTTAATTCGAGTGGAACTCTACAATTGACATTTGATGATATACTTGGTGGCGATAGAGAATATACTTATAAGATCATCCACTGTGATAAGGATTGGAATCCTTCAGAAAATGTTTCAGAGATGGACTATCTCACGGGATTTAATGATGAAGAGATCAATGACTACGAATACTCCAGTGGTACCAAAGTAGATTATACAAACTACAGCTTGCAAATCCCTAATGATGACATGGGTTGGAGACTATCTGGCAACTATTTGTTAGTCATCACCGATGATGACTCAGATGAGATAGCATTCACTCGACGATTTATGGTAACCGACCGGAAGGTGTCTATCGGAAGCAAAATTGTCCGATCTACACGCCTCAATAGAATGCTATACGATCAAGAAATTGAAATGTGGATCGATAATAAGAACTACCCTATTGGCAATCCTCAGTCAGAACTTTACATCACTGTTTTACAAAATGGCCGCTGGGACAATGCATACACAAACGTGCAACCTAAAGTCTATACGGGCAATTTGATATCATTTGACAGAACATCAAGATTGCTATTTACTGGATACAACGAGTTCAGAGGAGTAGACCTAAGAACATTTAGAACGAGAGGGTTTGGTGTGCATAGTATCGACATATATGAAGATGAGATAGACTATATACTCCAAATGGATGAAAAGAGAGGGAACGTTCTTTTTCAAAATTACGAAGACATCAACGGAGACTTCTTAATCCAAACATTAGAATATAACAACGATCATGTTCGATCAGAATATGGCAATACATATTTTACAATCTACTCTCCTGATCAAATCTTAGATGGCGATGTATATGTAGTTGGATCATTTACAGATTGGAAACCCAGTGACGAGTTTAGATTGCAGTATGACAAAAAGAAAAAAGTATATCATGGCAACGGCTTACTAAAGCAAGGCTACTATGACTATCAGTATATGATCCAATATGATGATGGCACTACAGACTGCGAACACTTTGAAGGAAGTCACTATGCGACCCGCAATCAGTACCATCTTTTAGTTTATCAACGATCATTTAACAAACGATATGATCAATTGATATCAGTTAGCGCATTTGAAAGTGTGTTGGGATTCTAATTTTAATAAGGCAGAGCTCCCATTCTATCTTTCAATTTTTCGATACTACCATCATACATATTCCAGCCTACTCGTTTGTTTACCTTCTCGGCATAGGTGATGTATTCTTCAGCACGAATACAATAGCTAGCATCTAACTCACATCTGTTGACCAAAGTAGTTGCCATCCCAAGTACCGCTTGTCCATTAGGTTCGCCTTGCAATATGTAATACTGCAACTCTCTTTGCGCTGCACCAAAGTTTCCTCTTTCTAATTCTATCAACCCACAAGTGAGTGAGATTCCGATTGTCTGGTCTCTGTAGAGATCATAGTTTTGATCATACAATGGAATTCTGAAAGTCTTCTCTTTAAAAAAGAGATCATTGAAGGTCATTATAATTATAGCCATGAAGATCAAGCACACGATTATTGACAGGCCCTTTAAGAACTTATCCCATTTTGGATTATAATCTAATGTCCTATATCGATCTCCCGAAGCTACTATCAACTTCTGTCTTCGATTATAATCAATGAAGTCGCCGGAACGATGAGATAATTGTCTACCAAGGTGGTTTGATATTTTAAATCTAACGCTCATACCCTTTAGCATAAATACCGTTATTTATAATCAATGCACCCAACACACCAGGCACCCATCCACATAAAGTAAGCAAGAGAATAAGAATAAAAGAACCGCACCCTCTATCGACTACCGCAAAAGGTGGTAAGAAAACACAAACGATTGTTCTTAAGAGTCCCATGACTGATGATTTGTTATAGAAATTAATCTATAAATCTTCGTCATCATTGGGTCATCGACTAACCAAGAAAGAAACTCGATGTAAGGCGTTATCAGAGATTTGCGTTATCAGAGATTTGTAATCTCTGATCTGATTAACATTAGTTAGACTCACTAAAGCACTACCCTTGCGCATCGACTACGGCCAAAGCAACCATATCAACAATCTCTCTAACAGTCGCGCCTAATTGCAAGACATGAACAGGTTTTTTCATGCCTAACATCACTGGACCTATCATATCTATATCTGATACTTCATGCAACAAGTTGTATGCTATATTGGCAGAAGAAAGATTAGGGAAGATCAGGATGTTGGCAGTATGGCCTGCAAGCTTAGAGAATGGGTGCATCTCTTTCAGAAGATCACTATCAAATGGCATATGCGCCTGCATCTCTCCATCAACGATCCATTCTGGGTGACGCTCATGAAGGATAGCAGTTGCTTTACGCATCAAAACTGCTGACTCCCCATCAGCAACACTACCAAAATTAGAATAGGTAACTAAAGCAATCTTTGGTTCGATATTGAAGTTCTTGACCGCATTAGCAACTAACTCTGATATATCTGCTATGTCAGTCGCATCAAGATGGTGATTGATGGTTGTATCAGCTAAGAACAAAGGTCCTTTCTGTGTCATCAAGATATGCATCGTAGCCACCTTCTTTACACCATCTTTTGGGCCAATGATCTGGAGAGCAGGTCTTACCGTATCTGGATACTTTCGTGATAGACCACCGATCATAGCATCTGCTTCACCTTGGTCGACCATCATCGCTCCATAATAGTTACGCTTGCGTAGCATCGCATAACTTTCTTGCAAGGTTTGACCTTTGCGCTGTCTCTTTTTGAAGAATACTTCTCCATATGCCTTTACCTTTTCTTGTTCAGTTTCATTCGCTGGTACTGATGGGTCGATGATCTTAACATTAGGAAGCTCGATAGAATATTCTTCTATCAAAGCATTGATGCGTTCTGTATTACCCAGCAGGATTGGGAGTGCTATTTTTTCTTCTACTACAACTTGAGCTGCTTTTAGTACAGAAGCATTCTCAGCATCTGCGAAAACAACTCTCTTAGGTGCTTGCTTGGCTTTTGTCTCAATAACCTTAGTTAGAGTGTTGTCTAATCCTAGTCTACTTGATAGTTCATATTCGTAAGCATCCCAATCTTTGATTGGGTACTTCGCTACTCCGCTATCCATCGCAGCTCTTGCCACAGCAGGTGCAACTTCTGTAATCAATCTTGGATCTACTGGTTTAGGTATAATGTAATCCCTCCCAAACTTCAAGTTAGCGTCACCATAAGCCATATTAACCATGTCTGGAACTGGTTTCTTCGCAAGATCTGCTAACGCCCTTACAGCCGCGATCTTCATCTCTTCATTGATAATACTCGACCGAACATCCAGAGCTCCTCGGAATATGTATGGAAATCCAAGGACGTTATTGACTTGATTAGGGTAGTCTGACCTTCCTGTGGCCATGATAACGTCATCTCTTGACTCCGTAGCTTCTTCATAGCTAATCTCTGGCGTTGGATTAGCCATCGCAAAAACGATTGGATCTTTGCCCATCGATTTGATATTGTCGCCATTTAAGATATCCCCTCTCGATAAGCCGATAAAAACATCTGCACCTTTTAGTGCTTCCGCCAAGGTCGTCTCCATGGGCATGTTGCCATTTACAAACTCTGGCTTTTTACCATTGAGGTTAGTACGATCTGGATGGATCAATCCTTTACTGTCAAACATGAAAATATTTGACTTGAGCGCCCCAAGCGAGGCATACAACTTGTTACATGAGATAGCAGAAGCTCCTGCTCCACTCACTACGATCTTTACTTCTTCTATTTTCTTACCTACGATCTCCAAGGCATTAAGCAAGGCAGCTGCGCTTATGATGGCAGTACCATGCTGATCATCGTGCATAACAGGGATATCGAGTTCTTCTCTAAGTCGTTCTTCGATCTCAAAGCACTCTGGGGCAGATATATCTTCAAGGTTGACACCTCCAAAGGTTGGCTCCATGATCTTCACTGTACGTACAAACTCATCTACATTCTTTGTATTAAGCTCGATGTCAAAGACATCGATGTCTGCATATATCTTGAAGAGTAGACCTTTTCCTTCCATCACCGGTTTGCCAGCTTCCGCGCCGATGTCTCCGAGTCCTAAGACAGCAGTTCCGTTACTGATGACAGCTACGAGGTTACCTTTTGCTGTGTATTTGTATACATCCTCTTTGTTCTTAGCTATCTCAAGGCACGGCACAGCAACTCCAGGAGAGTATGCAAGAGATAGATCCCGCTGGTTAGCAGTTTCCTTTGTAGGAATAACTTCTATCTTTCCTGGACGACCTTTCGCATGATAATGAAGTGCTTCTTCATTCAATGAATCTTTACTCATAACAACACATATTTTTGACCACAAATAAGAGCCTCAAATCTCAATATATTAACCGACAAAACAATGTTGTTTTGCGTTAATTGTTGAGGAATTATCTACTGATTCTTACTTCTCGTAACATCCGCCTGCAGAGTCCCAATTTTTATACCGAAATCATAAAAACACCTTCCCATTACGAGATATCGTAGAGGTGATATGGAAGATGGCAGCAGAATATTTTGTGCTGCTCATAGAATATCAAGAGTCGCGAGAGTATTTTACGAAAGTGCCTTGTTCAGATCGCCAACACTGATCCTATGATGAGAAGAATCATGTGTTGCGGCTCCATTGTTGATGACAATGATCTGCGGAGACTCATGTCTAACGCTATATCTTGAAGCTATCTCATTGGATATAGGTCGATAAGAAAGAAGATCAAGATAGTAGAACGCTACATCTCCTTCAAGACTGGTCCAGTCCATCTCAAGTCTGCTCTTTGCTCCCGCACTGATGCCGCAAGTAGTACTGTGCTTAAATATTACGACTGTCTTCTCCATTGACAAATTGTCAATCTCATCTAACTGACTTATGTCTGTTAACATCTTCCAATCGCTTATCCCAGAACTTTGGCTGGCCTTTAATCTGTCTAAAAATCCCATAATGTATCAATGATCTATGCCCATAACCATATAAAGGGATAAAAAGTTTTCGTAGCTCCGATAACTATGCTTCCAATCCCAAAGAGTGTCTCCAAGCAGTCTAAAATAGCTTGAGTCTTAAAGATATCTTAATGATCGACCAACGTGCCGGTATACTATACCAGAGTGGTTACTTTTCAAGTAGATAACAACTAAACTTGTAGAGTTACAATTAATCTACTTCAAACAAAAAGCATGATAAGATTTACAAAAGTGCTTATGCTTTTGTGCCTTTCATTGATTGGTACATGGACATACGCTCAAGAAAGTGAACTGACTTTTGTCACTACCGTCGAAGGTATCTCAGAATATAAGATGGACAACGGTATGAAAGTCTTACTCTTCCCAGACCCTTCTAAACCACAAGTAACTGTCAATGTCACCTATCTTGTAGGAAGTCGTCACGAAGACTATGGCGAGACAGGTATGGCACACCTTTTAGAACACCTTGTTTTCAAAGGGACTCCGGACCATGAAGACATCGCAAAAGAACTTAAAGATCATGGTGCATTTTTCAATGGTACTACATGGTTTGATAGAACGAACTACTTCGAGACACTTGCCGCTACAGAAGAGAATATCGAGTGGGCACTTGAGATGGAATCAGATCGTATGGTTAACTCATTTATCTCAGCTGAGGATCTCGAAAGTGAGATGACTGTGGTCCGAAATGAATTTGAAATGGGAGAAAACAGCCCAACCAGCGTACTGATGAAAAGAGTAATGTCTGCTTCTTACCAATGGCATAATTACGGCCAAACAACAATCGGAGCGAGAGCAGATCTTGAAAACGTGCCGATCGATAAACTTCAAGCATTTTACAAAGAGTACTATCAGCCTGACAACGCGGTGCTACTTGTAGTTGGAAAGTTTGATGAAGAAAAAACAAAAGGAATTATAAAACGAACGTTTGGTGCGATTCCAAAACCAGAGAGAGTATTGAACAAGACTTACACAAGAGAGCCAACGCAAGATGGTGAGCGAGTTGTCTCATTGAGAAGAGTCGGTGATGTACAAGCTCTGGCAGCTATGTATCACATCTGTGCGATGGCTCATCCAGATTATGCACCACTTTCTATTCTAACTGAAGTGCTTACTTCTGAACCTGGTGGGCGCCTTTATAAAGCACTTGTAGAAGAAAAGAAGACAACCAATGTATGGGGCTGGGCCGCAGGACTTAAAGAACCTGGCTTCATATATTTTGGAGCGGATATCCTAAAGGAAAATGACATAGAAGATGCTCAAAGCACACTGACTTCAGTCCTCGATAATTTGAAAGACAATCCACCTTCAGCCGAGGAAGTTGAAAGAGCGAAGACGACACTGCTTAAGCAATTTGAATTAGCATTTAACAACAGTCAACAGATTGGTGTTTTTGCCAGCAACTATATCGCTTCTGGCGATTGGAGATTAGCATTCCTGGATAGAGATCGTGTAAGGGAGGCAACTTTAGAAGATGTGATTAGAGTTGCAGAAAAATACTTTAAACCTTCTAATCGTACCGTTGGAAAGTTCATACCAGAGCAAGAGCCAGAAAGAGTGGAGATACCTGAGGCACCAGATATTATGGCTGTTGTTGGTAATTATAAAGGTGGTGAAGCCATCAGTCAAGGTGAAGCATTTGATCCTACTCCAGCTAACATAGAAGAGAGGTTGACAAGATTGGTCAAGCCAAATAAAATAGACTACGCTTTTATGCCAAAAGAAACCAGAGGCGATGCTGTGCAAGCAGTACTTTCTTTCAAGAATGGCACAAAGAATAGTCTTGGAAACAATGCATGGATCCCAACTATGACGGGCAACATGTTAGACAAAGGGACCAGCACACATACACGCCAAGAGATCAAAGATGCCTTTGATAACATGAAAGCTAATGTGCGTTTTTCAGGAGGTTATGGAAATGTAACAGTTAACATAGAAACTGAGCGCGAATACCTCTCAGATGTCATCAAGTTGGTCGGCAAGGTTTTAAAAGACCCAAGTTTCTCAGAAGACGAATATCAAAAACTCGTAGATGAAAGACTTGCTCAGATAGAAGAGCAAAAGTCTCAACCTATGGCCGTTGCTCAACAAGAGATAGGGCGTATCAACAACCCATATCCAAAATCTGACATTAGATACAACAGCACTTTTGAAGAAGATATTGAGATGATTAAGGCTATATCAATTGACGATATAAAATCATTCTATAATAAGTTTTATGGAGCAACTAATGCAACGGCAACAGTTGTTGGAGACTTTGACCAAGAAGCAATCCAAGCAGTTCTTGAAGAAGAGTTTAGTATGTGGAAGAGTAAGTCACCTTATAAAAGAATGGATGCTATTCTCTACAAAGTTGAAGCGCAAAACAAAAACTTAGAAACACCAGATAAGGCTAACGCAGGATTCTTTGCAGGTTCTACTTTTGCAATGCAAGATAGTGATCCAGACTATCCAGCTCTATTGATGGCCAACTACATATTTGGTGGCGGCGGTCTTAGTTCAAGATTGGCAAATAGAATCAGACAAGAAGAAGGTCTAAGCTACGGAGTTGGTTCTTACATGAATGCTAATCCATATGTTGAAAAAACAACTTGGGGTGCTTATGCGATCTATGCTCCAGAAAATAAAGATGCATTGGAAAAGGCGTTTGCTGAGGAATTAGAAAAAGCGACTACAGAAGGATTTACTGAACAAGAAGTAGAAGATGCTAAGAAAGGTTGGATACAAAATCAGCAAGTATCAAGATCACAAGATGGTTACCTTACTAATACTTTGAATAGCTATCTTTCTTATGATCGTACTATGATGTGGAATGCAGAACTGGAAGAAAAAGTATCTAAGCTTACAACCGCCCAGATCAATGCTGCTTTTAAGAAGTACATAATACCAAAGAATATATCTTATGTAAAAGCAGGTGACTTCTCAAAAAGCGTCATCAAGCCATAAGAATTAGACTATACTATTTTTGTTATTGAATTTTGTGTAAGCTCAATCTCTGTTAGAGGTTGAGCTTTTTTTATCTTCTTTCGTACTTGTCGTAGCATCCATCTGTACAGATCACAAACGCAGGTCTAAAAATCAACGCGTCACCATCAAACTCATACTTGAAGTTTACGATGCGATCTTCAACTTCAAATCTGAAGTTTATGATATCATCATCCGAAACCTCCCAAGTCCCTGTATCACGTCCTCCAGCGTCGTATGTGAACGTGCCATCTGCTCTTATCTCATAGACTTCTCCTCTACTTACATCTTCTACGATGAGTCCAGCTCCGATACTGTACGCTCGCTCGGTGTGTTGCCATTCTCCTACGAGTTTATTATCATTTAAAATAGGTTCATCACTACCGCTACACGAAAACAGAAATAAGCTTAAGAAAAAGATAAAGACTGAAGAGACTTTGAATAATGTAGTCATGTGTAAAAGGTTTGTAGTCTTGTATACGACTTGAGCGTTGAAAGGGTTGGTTAGAAAGGCTCTTATTCACTAAGCGCTTTTTTTTAACAGATTATAACTCTATCCCCCAACCATCATAAGAGCCCGCAAGAGATATGGCTTTCTGATCAAGTCTTAATGTGATATTGCTCAGTCGCTCTAGGTGCAGCTTATCCTTTCTTGAAAAAGAAATAACATAAGATCGGGCTTCATCAGCACTGATTGTCATCTCACCGATTTTATAATTATTCTGTATCAAAAAGCGGCGATAGTCGTGACGGTCCTCTTCGCTGGAGAAAGAAGCATAATGCTGCAACAGTGCTTTTCCTTCAAAGTTGTAGGCTTCTTCATGGAGTTGATTGAAGATGCGTTTGTTGATCATAGTTTGTACCAGAAAGTCATCTGGGTAGATGAGCTCTTCATAAACTTTCCAACTCTTATCTTCTATTATTTTAAAATCAAGGGATAAGCCATATAAAGCTTCAAGCACTTGATATGCAACTGACGAATCTTGGATATAGTAGTAGTCTTTAGATTGACATCGGTACAGAAGGCGTCCAACATCTTCAACATACATCGCCGTCGAAAGTATACTATCTACATCCACTGCAGTCTGCTCTGAAGTGGTTAGGCCTGCATTTATAATTAGTCCATTTTCATCACACTCTTCGCCAGCTTGAGTTATCTCCAATAAGAAGGCAAGCTCATCAACAGGTGCTATTTTTTTTACATCCAAGTTGACAGACATGATGCCGGGCTCATTCTCCCATGTAGCTTCATACTGCCCCCATTGAGCATTCATATTGAGTGCCAGAAAAGAAAAAAGAAGAACAGTTGTAATTCTGAGATAGAGCATTTACGAAAGTGTATATGTCTTTATATTTATAAAAGGACTGCTACGTTTTGCGCTTTTTCTTCTTAGCTGCAGGAAACAATACATTGTTTAGAATCAACCGATATCCCGGTGATGTCGGATGTAAGTTTAAATCTGTCTCTGGATCATCAACAAAATGTCTATAATCTTCTGGATCATGGCCTCCAAAGAACGTCCAAGTCCCATATCCAAAAGTACCGTGGATATATCTAGCTTCATTGACACTTTTATTCTCTCCCAAGATCAAGACGTCAGACTTGATAAAGTCTTTGTCATATGCCGTAGTCTGGCCCATGAAGCCTTTTACTGTTCGTGTATGATTTTGTGTAAGCATAGTTGGGATCACATCCCACTTAGCAGAAAAGTCAAATAATGTAAAGTAGTCCACCTCAGGCTTGACAGCTCTTTTTTGTGGTGACATATCAATAGAAGAGTATTCGTACTCCATCGGATTCTTCACCAATGTAAAGTCCTTGAATGCAAAGCTCTGCGAAAAATCAAGTTTTGACTGAGCACTCGGATCTGCGCTATCTCCATCATACATCTTCTCACAAATATCAAGACCAGCCGCAGCCAGTGCTATATCATAGGAGTCAGTAGCACTGCACATAGCAAACATAAATCCGCCTCCCTCTACATACTCCTTAATCTTTTGCACCACAGACAGCTTCAACTGAGAAACTTTTGCAAAACCAAGGCTTACAGCCAACTCTTCCATCAATCGCTGATTCTCGCGATACCACATCTCGGTATGATAAGATCTATAAAACTTGCCATACTGACCAGTAAAGTCCTCATGATGGAGATGTAGCCAATCATATTCAGCCAATCTATCCGTAAGTACATCTTTGTCGTAGATGGTCTCATAAGGGATCTCTGCATAGGTCAACACCATCGTAACAGCGTCATCCCATGGTTGAACTCTATCTCCTCGCGCAGTAAACTCAGGCGTGTATACAGCAATCTTAGGGGCTTTCTCCAGCTTAACAACATCCTGGTTTTGCTCTGGGTTAGCGATCTTACTTCTGATCGATGCAAACTCCCCATTGCTAATCACCTTGTAGTTGACGTTGCGGATCTTGCATTCAGCTTCGGCAACACTTGTATGCTCAAAGGCAAATGATCCACCTTGATAATTCAAGAGCCAATAAGCCTCCAGTCCTTTCTCGAGGATCCAATAGGTCATACCATACGCCTTAAGATGACTCTTTTGTTGCTCAGCATCCATCGGTATAAGGATGTAAGATGCTGATGCCATCTGCGCCATCATCACGAATAATATCAAGCAGATCAACCTATTCATATCTATTTCTTTTCTAGTGACCCTATACTAACGCATCCTAAAGAAAAATAGTCACAGAAATGGCAATAATTATTATTTACTTAATACATAGAAATCGTACAACCGCGCGTTTATAATATTGTCATCTTTGCATCTCATTTTTGATCACAGAAAGATTTAGTGGAGCAACTTAGTTTTCAGTATCCTATTTGGTTAGTCGTCTTTTGTATTCTTGGTGCCTTGCTGTTCGCAGCGCTCCTTTACTGGCGGACTAAAGAACTCGATAAAGACAAAAGATGGTTGAAGCCATTGTTGTTCTTTCTGAGGTTCTTACCGATCATGGCCATCGCCAGTTTACTACTGGGACCACTACTTAAGAAACTCATACAAGAGACTAAGCGACCTTCGATAGCTATTGTAACGGACAATAGTCGCTCTGTGGGCACTTGGCTCGATCAATCTGGTAATCAGGCACTACATACAAACATAGGCGCACTTTCTTCTGGCCTTGGTGAGAAGTACGATGTGACCACTTATTCGTTTGGAGAGGACATCTCACTACTCGAAGCAGATACGATGTCTTATGATCAAGACATCACTAACATTACAAGCTCACTTCAGTATATATCAGATGTATATGAAGGGGAAAATCTTGGTGCTGTCATCCTGGCTACAGATGGTATTTACAACGGAGGACAAAATCCCCTCTACGCCTCGCTCCCTTCCAACATACCAGTCCATAGCATAGCACTTGGCGATACGACTAAAAGAAAAGATGCGTCAGTACAGACGATACTTCATAACGAAGTGGCTTATCTCAATGACGAGATGATCACTCAGGTCGATATCAAAGCCATCAATGCAAGCAATCAGACGCTGCTCCTTACGATTGAGAAGGAAACAGGTAGTGGATATATAACTGTAGAAACAAGAAATATAAAAGCTCAAGGAAATGACTTCTTTGCAACTGAAGAAATCAAGTTGACTTTTAAAGAAGTAGGAATCGTACACTATCGATATCGCATATCTTCTCTAACTAATGAGATCAATAGATCCAACAATAGAAAGGACATATATATCGAAGTACTCGATGCTCGACAAGACATCGGCATCATAGCAGCGTCTCCACATCCTGATATCACAGCGCTGAAGCAGATACTCGAGCAGAACAAAAACTATCAAGTCAAACTATACTTTGACAATCCATCATCTTCGGAGTTATCAGGTATGGATTTTGCAATCTTGCATAATCTACCTTCTGGATCTCGCAACATTAATAGTTTGCTGACTTCACTCAATAATAGAGCGACACCAAGGATGTTCATTGTTGGCGAGAAGACGAACTTGACCAAGTTTAACCAAGTACAATCCTTGATTACGATCAAAGGAAGTCGAGGCAGCTCTAACGATGCCCAAGGAGAAGTGGATGGAAGCTTTGAGAACTTTACCTTATCAGAGACACTTAAGTCTGAGATCAAGAGATATCCACCATTGTCTTCCCCTTTCGGAGAATATACGTCCAATGGAAGCCTACAGACCTTACTTCACCAGCGCATCGGAGATATCACGACAGACTTTCCTTTGTTATCATTCGCTGATGTAGACGGGGTTAAGACGGCATACCTATTGGGAACTGATATATGGAGATGGAAGCTATTTGATTATCTTCAGAATGAAAACTTTAATCTGATCACTGAGCTGATTGACAAAACAATCATCTACACATCCACTAAGGAGGATAAACGAAAGTTTAGAGTAAACAGCAATAGTAACGTTTATCTGACCAATGACAATGTGACGCTTACAGCAGAGCTCTATAACAACAGCTATGAGTTGGTCAACGGCCCGGAGGCTGTGATACAGCTAAGAGATGCGGAAGGCAATTCTTATGATTATACGTTCTCTAAGAACGATAAGATATATGCATTAGAGCTGGGTAAGATAAGTCCAGGCTCATATCGCTATACCGCTGAGACAATATTTAATGGAGATCAATATACCGCTCAAGGCAAATTTGTGGTGAGAGAGATCCAATACGAGATGTATGATCTTGAAGCACAACACAGTCTGCTCTATGCACTCGCAGATAAAACGAATGGCTCAGTTACTTATCCAGGGCAGATAAGCACACTGACAGATCAGCTGCTTAGCTCTGATAGCATCAAACCGGTTATATATCAGAATGTGATCACGAAGCCACTGATGGATAGCAAATGGCTTTTCTTTCTACTCGTAGTACCTCTCATACTCGAATGGCTGCTCAGAAGGTATCACGGCAGTTTGTAAATAATAAAATAAGTAGGAAGTAAAATAAGAAGTCGTCGGTCGACTATAGGAAGGGTTTGTTCTTTTTGGATTGGCTTGTCTTTATCTGGGTATAAAAAAGAAAAGCTGGTCGTGATATCAGACGACCAGCTTTGCAAATTATAATCCCATGAACATAAATCTTAAGGCCACCTCTGACCTTTCTCAATATAAACTCAAAAACTTTTCAACTTTGGTATGGAATGAAGCTATTGTAAGTAGCTTATATGTTTGTTAATAGAAAGCTGCGATTTCCGAAGAGAGCAACAATCTATTAACAAATCATAATCCCATGAACATATCCGAAATGATGGCTGAGACTCGTTAGCCTCTTTTGCCATTGTTTCATGATACAAGTATCGATAATAAGATTAGCCATATCAAATACAAAATATCGGTATTGTTACCAGAACAAACATCAAATATCACAAAATTGATATTGATTATCAACTATTTATGAAGGATCATGACTAAACAAATGTTCTATAATTATTTAAATACACCTATATGTTAGCCTAACATTTATTCAAAAAAAAATCTAAAAAAGTGTGAAATGGGCCTATAACGGCGATTGATATCGAGTATCTGAGGTAAAAACTGGATCCTCTAATGTCTTGATAAAAGCCATTAAAGCAGCTCTATCTGTAGCGCTTAGATTCAAAACTCTAAGATTAGGGTCGACATTTCGTGAAAACTGGACCTTTGCATCATAATGATCAAGCACATCATCAAATGTTGCAAATCGCCCATCATGCATATAAGGGGCACTCTTGAAGATGTTTCTTAGCGATGGTACCCTAAACTTTCCATTGTCGAATGGCGTACCTGTAACTTCTCCTCTACCGATATCAGAAAGACTGCCACTATCTGGGTTGTCTAGTCCGTTATTGAAGTACTCGTTAGTCGTGAATAAAGGTGCATTATGACAGTGGCCACATTCTGCATGCCTTCTTACATCAGGTTCGATATCGAAGAAGATATTATGTCCCAACAACTCCTCATCCGTAAAAACGGCGATACCATCGATGATTTGATCATACTTAGACGCTCCGCTACTAACTAGTGTCCTCTCAAACTGTGCAAGCGCCTTGGCACTTAATTCTTTGGTTATCTCAGATGTATCTGAGATACCAAAAGCCTCTCGATACAACTTAGGATAAAGTTGATGAGCCTTCAACTCTTCGATAACATCCGGCCACGTATGATGCAACTCTATCGGATCTTCTACAGGCAGTAACGCCTGCTCTTCTAAAGTAGCCACTCGACCATCCCAGAAGAGGCCATTGTTGTTAAATCCTATGTCCAGCAAGCTCATAGAGCTTCTCTGGCCAGGGATGCCATCTATACCGACAGAGACACTGTTGTTATCAGTAAAACTTCCTTGAGGTAAATGGCATGAGGAGCAGCTCATACTGTTGTCAGCAGAAAGAATTGGATCATAAAACAATCTTCTACCCAATGTGACGCCTTGATCTGTTAGGGGGTTGTCTTCAGGGATGATCATCTTAGGAAAGTGATCAGGTATCTCTAAGTTATAGTCTGTTGGCTCATATGGTATATCCAACAAGTTACTCGGCGCAGGCATCTCTTCACAACATGCTACGAACAATATCAAGACTAATAAAGATGCTAATCTCCAGATCATCAGATGTACAACGCTAGCAAAGGAGCGTTTGTTTTTATTGAGCTGCCTGGACGTCTTCCATGATCTTTTTGACAATCTTCTTTACCTGTGAAGAGAAGTCCTTTTGCATGATCCAGTGATAGTAGTTCTTATCTCTCTTGAAGACGTCTGAGACCTTTTGATTGGTATACTTGCCAAAGTTGAAGATGATCTCTCCTTTATGGTCTCTTCTCAATCTCTGAGTGAAGTCAACTACTTTATAATCGCTTATGAACTCATGGATGGCTTGCATATCGTTTTTGATAGGAGCTTTGGTTACAAAGCCATCACCATCTACATAATCTACTCCATCGTATTTTGATATCTGTCCTGCCAGCACCTCTACGGTAGCTCTAACATCAGCTAAGGCATCATGTGCGTCTTCAAGCTCTTTATTGCAGAAGACTTTAAAGGCTGCCTTTAAAGTCCGTGGCTCCATCTTATAGAAGATCTTTTGGACATCAATCGTACGACGATTCTCTACGTCCATATCATATCCTGCTCGAAATAACTCCTCTGTCAACATTGGCAAATCAAAGCGATCAGAATTATAACCTCCAAGGTCACTATCTCCAATGAAGTCATATATGTCTTTAGCGTACTCAGGAAATGGCGGTTGATCCTTTATTTTATCTGGAGTAATCCCATGTACAGCCATTGCTTCTGCTGAGATAGGAATTAAAGGATTAACTAAGTATTCACGTTCTTCAGGTGCCCCACCATCCTTCTTATACTTGATCAATGCGATCTGTATGATTCTATCTTTTAAGACATTGAGACCTGTTGACTCTATATCAAAAAACACGATATCTCTATCAAGTACAAAGTCAACCATTAGTTCAGACTTCTTATCGGATGACGCTTCGAATAAATCCATTTGCAAATTTTGATGTGATCGTTCCATCGTCATCACCTATTAGAAAACAGGCAGCGACTTCTGGTAACTGATCGATAAAAGTAACAGCTTTTCTATAACCCATAGCCATACATGCCGTAGCAATAGCGTCAGCATCTATACATTGATCTGCGATTATAGTAACTCCGAGCAGCTCATCTTGATATGGGTAGCCCGTCTTCGGATCAAGGGTATGACCATACTTCTTACCATTCGCTTCATGATAATTGCGATAATTGCCAGAACTGGCCAATGCTTGGTTGTCTAACATTATAGCCAACTCTACATCTATGGGCTTTGCATCAGCACTGGGAGTAGACAATCCGATCGACCATAAAGAGCCCTTAGCGTTTACTCCTTTTGCAACATACTCTCCTCCGATATCAATTAGAAAGTCAGTACATCCTTTTGAAAGAAGCAGCTTCCCTACTTGGTCAACTGCATAACCTTTAGCTAGTGCACTAAAATCCAACTGCTGCTCCTTAGAAGATTTTGACAACGCATGATCAGAGATACTCCATTTATCCAATCCTATAAATTGAAAAACACTATCCACGAACATACTATCAACTACAGAAACTGCTCTTTTTTCTTGATACCCAAATCCCCAATAATTAACCAAAGGCATAATGCTTACATCAAGATAACCTTGACTCTGCTCATACCAATGCTGAGCAGACTTAAGATTGACGTCAAAATGCTTTGGAATAGCATCGAATGATCTATGAGCATCTGCGTCATTAATTTTCGAAATAAAAGATAGAGGTTCGTAAGTAGATACTACGCTATTGATATCAATAAGAAGGCTATCAATTGAAGTTTTTATTCTTTTGTGATCTGTACCATGAGCTGTAACTCTATAGTAGGTACCCATAGTGGTTCCGCTCATTAATTGATATGAGGGTAGAGCTTTCTGCTTTGTAATATCCTTGTCGTCAGACTTCTTACATGATAGTAGAGAGCAACACAAGAGTAGTATTATTCCTCCTTTTGTCAGCAATCTCACTGACTTTAAGTCTATCATTCTTGTAACAACCCTTCTGATATAGCTTGCTCTTGAGCACCATGTAATTGCACTGGCGCTTTCTTACCCTTACGTAGTTTCATGTTTAGAAACTCTACTAAAAGAGAGAATGCTATGGCAAAATATAAGTAGCCCTTTGGAACAGCACCAATCTCACTTCCTAAAATCGACAGATGAGCTAAGTGACCTCCTTCTAAGATCAACATAAAACCAATCAAGATTAAAAAAGCAAGACCCAGCATTTGTATAGTTGGATGCTTGTTAACAAATCTTCCAACTGGGTTAGCAAATAACATCATGATTCCAACAGAAACAACCACTGCAATTATCATAATTATCAATGCTCCATGTATACCATTGGTCATACCAACTGCAGTTAAGATACTATCAAAAGAGAAGACAATATTAATGAGTACAATCTCAATGATAGCTTTGGTTAAAGTAGTAGTTCCTTTTTTACCAGATCCTCCGTGCCCGTCATCTTCTTCTAATTTATGATGTATCTCAGATACACTTTTATACAAGAGGAAGACACCACCTGCAATGAGGATAAGAGATTGCCCAGAGAATCCTGCCTGAACCCAAGACCAATCAAGTGATATCCAAGGATCCTTCATGGCAATCAGAATAGATATACCAAAGAGTAAAGCTATCCTTAAAAACATAGCTAAAAACAATCCAATGTTAGTCGCTTTAGCTTGAAGTTTTTCAGGCAACTTGTTAGCTGCAAGTGTGATGAATATAATATTATCAACACCTAATACTATCTCTAGAAATGTAAGCGTCAATAGACTCATCCACACTTCGGAGCTGCCCCAATTGGGCATATCAAAAAGCAACATTTGAAACATAAGATTCTAATTTATCAGTCTACATTATATCTTCCTCAGCACCTCCGTGTTGAGTACCAAATCCAATTCTATTTACTTGTTGTCCTGGTTGATCATCGTCATAGTTTTCCCACTCGATCAACTCTTTAAAAAAGTCATCAAAGTTTTTTAAGATGAGATCATCATTAAACTCTGGTGGACCATAGATGCCGATCATCTTTGGTGGCTTTGGCTGCATCAACCCTTCTATGATTGGATATGTCATCCAAGCTTGCACTTTACCATTAAACAATTGGCTAAAGACCAAAGATCCTTTGTCTTTTATAATTGTTCTCTTGTTAACGCCATCGACATTCTCTGCAATTCCGCTGATCGACTTACCAAGTGAAATAGTTATAGATTCTAAATTTTCAAAACGCTCTTCCACTTCTATCTGAGCATTGATGCCTGTTTGTTTTAGAATCTTCTTAGAAGTCGATTTAATACTCTCTTTCAATCCTCCTGCCCATGCATCTCTGAAGTCTACGACTTGTTGAAGTATACCAGTATACTTGGCAGCTCGATCTTTAATTGCTGTATATTTCTCCATATGTATCTTATACTAATTTTCTGCTTTTAAGTCTTCTAACATATATTTCAAACCATTTAGCGTAAGCTCCGCATCAATATTATGAAAGACTTCTTGCAATGGTGTCATAACAAAAGAGAGTCCACCAGTAGCCACGGCTATATACTCTTCTCCTACCTCTTTTCTAATCTTGGATATCAACTCTTTTGCCATACCAACATAGCCCCACAATATACCTGCTTGCATGGCATGTGTTGTATGCAAACCAATAACAGAATTAGGAAGTTCTAATGGAATCTCAGGAAGCTGCGCAGTGTTAGAAGACAAAGCCTTCATAGCTGTCTTTATCCCAGGTGCAATAGCTACGCCTAAGATGTAACCGGTATGATCCACTGTCGTAAATGTAAGGGCAGTGCCAAAGTCAATAACGATACACGCTTGTTTAAACTGTCTAAAAGCCGAATATGCATTGGAAACCAAATCAGTTCCTATCTCATAAGGTCTCGGCACTTTATAATTCAGTCTGTCATAAAGTTCAGGTCCTAAGACCTCCACCTTTTGTCCAAAGAGGCGACCTAAGACATCTACCATTGCTTCCCTTAAGATGGGAACAACTGTACTCAGTATAACACCTGTAACTTCAGTTTTGTCTACGCTATGCTCGAGGATTAGATTTCTAATCTCGACATCATAGAACATGCGAGCTTCCTCTGACTTGTTAGTTGGTAGTCTCCAGAAGTGGTGCCATTTCTCGCCATTGTGAGCACCTACTACAACATTGGAATTCCCTATATCTACTGCTATGATCATAAGCTACGTTAAGCTAAGCTAATTATAATTGAGCAGAGACAAAAAGAGAACTCCTCGATAGGCAAAATGAACGATTATGTCTACTTAAATGCTTTTTTGATCTTAGATACGTAATCAAGCTTCTCCCAAGGGAAAGTCTCGACCTTCATTGTTTTAGTCTTACCAGATCCATCTGTAAAGGATACAGTCTTCTTTTCTGGTGTTCTCCCCATGTGTCCATAAGCTGCCGTCTCAGAATAGATTGGAGTACGAAGCTTCAATCTTTTCTCAATTGCATATGGTCTCATATCAAATACGCCATAGATCTTCTTAGCGATCTGACCGTCAGTCATCTTCACTTTGGCTGTACCATATGTATTGACATAGATGTTAGTAGGTTTCGCTACTCCGATAGCGTATGAGACTTGGACAAGAACTTCATCACAGATACCTGCCGCAACCATGTTCTTCGCTATGTGGCGAGTCGCATATGCTGCTGATCTATCCACTTTAGATGGATCTTTTCCAGAGAATGCTCCTCCTCCGTGAGCACCTTTACCACCGTATGTATCAACGATGATCTTTCTTCCCGTCAAACCTGTATCACCGTGCGGTCCACCAATGACAAACTTACCAGTCGGATTTACATAGTATTTGATTTTGTTGTTGAATAACTTCTTTACAGCTGTTGAACATTTTCTTTTAACAGCAGGAACGATTATTTTAATAACATCTTCCTTTATCTGCTTCAACATCTTAGCATCACTAGTAGAAAACTCGTCATGCTGGGTACTGATTACGATGCTATCTATTCTTATTGGCTTATTGTTGTCGTTATATTCTATAGTCACCTGCGACTTAGAATCAGGGCGTAGGTAAGTCATCTTTTTACCTGCCTTTCTTACTTTAGCCAACTCTTGAAGCAGCTTATGAGAAAGATCAAGTGCCAAAGGCATATAGTTCTCAGTCTCGTTGGTAGCATAACCAAACATCATCCCTTGATCTCCTGCTCCTTGGTCTTCCTTCTTCTTTCTTTCTACACCCTGATTGATATCAGGGCTTTGTTCGTGGATAGATGAGAACACACCACAGCTCAATGCCTCAAACATGTACTCTGACTTAGTGTAGCCTATTCTTTGAATAACATCTCTGGCTATCTGCTGTACATCTAAGTAAGTCTTTGACTTCACCTCTCCGGCAAGAACTACTTGTCCTGTGGTCACTAAAGTCTCACACGCTACCTTAGATGAAGGATCAAACGCTATGAAATGATCTACCAGTGCATCCGAAATCTGATCTGATACTTTATCTGGGTGTCCTTCTGAAACAGATTCTGATGTAAATAAGTATGGCATTGTTCTTAAGTATTAATGAGCGTAAAAAGATCTTATTAAAAAAAGCACAAATATGATAATTCTATTTGATATCTGTAACAAGAAGTCTCTTGTCATTCAGATATATCTCGAAAACATCACCTCTGGCGATTGGGCCAACGCCTGCTGGGGTTCCCGTATAAATCAAATCTCCGCGATGTAACGTAAACCGATGTGATATAAAGCTAACTAAAGTCGGTATATCAAATATCATATCCAGCGCTGATCCATGCTGTACTTGCTCACCATTTTTCAACACCTTAATCTCGCTCTTTGATATCTCTTCCAGATCCATCTCAACAAAATCTCCGATAGCCGCACTAAAGTCAAAACTCTTAGCTAACTCCCAGGGATGACCCTTCTCTTTGCACTTAGCTTGTATATCCCTTGCGGTAAAGTCAATACCTACAGATACACCATCAATAAAATCTTTGACCCTAGATGGCTCTAAGCTTTTTATAGACTTACTGATTCTAATAACTATCTCGCCTTCATAATGAACGTCATTAGAAAACTCAGGATAATAAAAAGTGAGCCCATTGGGCAGTAATGCCGTCTTAGGCTTCATAAAGATCAGAGGCGTCGTTGGCACCTCATTGTTGAGTTCCTTGGCATGCTTAGCATAATTTCTGCCTACGCAAAATATCTTCATATCAGTATTTTACATTCATCAATCCAACTAAGTCTTTCACCTCTTTGACTGTCTGTTGTGCTCGCTTCCTAATCTCAAAGCTTGAGGCCTTGATTTGATCTTTTAAAGCTCTTTTATCTGCTGAAAGTTCTGCTCTTTTTTCTCTAAAAGGCGTTAGCATCGCTACAACACTATCAGCAACAGCTTCTTTGAGAACAGAATACTTTAGTGCTCCAGAATTGTAATCAGTCATCAAAGAGTCTAAAGCTCCAACAGAGTCTCCTGAGGCTTTCAATAGTTCAAACAAGTTATCTACTCCAGGACTCATGTTTTCTGGATCCACTTCACCTGTATCTGTCACTGCAGACTTTATCTGTTTGCGTACTCTTGCTTCGTCTTCAAACACACTTATGAAGTGCTTTGCTCCAGCACTCTTACTCATCTTTCTTGTAGGATCTGCCGTAGATCTAATCTTTGGGGTCTCTGTAAATAAAGTATCAGGCAAAACGAAATACTCTTTACCAACAGCATGATTAAAGCGCTGAGCGATGTCCCTTGTCAATTCAAGATGTTGTTCTTGATCCTTTCCTACTGGCACAAAGTCAGCCTTATAAATTAAGATATCCGCAGCCTGAAGCACTGGGTAATCCAAAAGCCCAGCAGATATATAGTTATCCCCACCTTTTAGTTCGTTGGCTTGACTCTTGTCTTTGAACTGGGTCATCCTTGTCAGTTGCCCATAAGAACAAAAGCAATTGAAGATCCAGCATAGCTCGGCATGCTCTGGTACCAATGATTGGATAAATAGATGTTCTGGTTTGATACCGACCGCTACAAGATCCATGATTAGCTCCCAAGTATTGTTTCTTAACTTCTTGGTGTCATAAGGCATCGTGATGGCATGAAAATCTACCACTCCATAAAAGCAATCATATTCTGCTTGTAGATCAACCCAGTTCTTAACTGCACCAAAGTAATTACCTAAGTGCATCTGTCCAGTTGGTTGAATACAAGAGAGGACCGTCTTTTTCATATCTATAGAATCTTAATATAGGTAGTAAAGGGAATTATGACTTCAATGCGATCGCTGAGATCTCAACATTGACATACTTAGGCAGTGCACTTACTTCTACAAGTGCTCTGACGGGTGCTGTGTCATCATTAAAGTATGATGCATAGACTGTGTTGATGCGTCCATAGTTCTGCATGTTCTTTACAAAGACAGTGCACTTCACCACATCTTCAAAAGTGAGGCCTGCATTATCTAAAACAGCTCCAAGGTTTTTCATCACCTGATGCGTCTCTTCTTCGATAGAAGACTGCACCAACTCGCCTGTTGCCGGATCCAGTGCTATCTGACCTGACAGATACAAAGTATTACCAGCTAAGATAGACTGGTTGTACGGACCCACTGGGCTTGGTGCTTTAGTTGTATTGAGTATTTTTTTCATTATTGGATGTATATGGATTAGTCAAATTAAAAAGCCCCTACGTCATTAAGAGCGAAGGGGCGATATTATTTCATACAATGTTAAAGATCAGTCGATCAATCGAGATCTTCGTCGGCTTGGATCACCACTTGGCCTTTATAATACATACTTCCCTCGTGCCAATAAGCACGGTGATAAAGATGTGGCTCTCCAGTAGTCTTACAGATCGCTACTTGTGGTGGAGTGGCTTTTTTATGAGTTCTTCTCTTGCGCTTACGCTGCTTTGATATTCTACTCTTAGGATGTGCCATTGTAATATTCTCTTTTGAGGACTCGGTCCTCTATTCTAAATTAAGTTTTCTTAATGCGTCCCAAGGATCATCTTCTTGAGATTTATTTTCTTCATCAGTGCTGTGGTTAAGATTCTTTAAGACTTCTTCATCACAGAACTTATAGTCTTCACTTTCACAATCTCTGATCTTCTTCATCGGTAGATACAGATGAATGGATTCGTGGATGTAAGGACTTAGGTCGATTTGGCTGGTCTGCGCATCCAAGTAGTAAACTTCGTCTTCTTGAACTGCTGGTGTGTCTTCGATCTTAAGAATCACACGATCATCAAAAATAATCGGGATCTCGATCTCAGATAGACATCTATCACAATCTGCCTTCGTATATCCTTTTCCTTGAATCATCAAAACCACCATTCGATCTTGTTTTTCGAAAGAGATATTGATATCAAAGTTTCCTTTGTTGACTTCTGACTTTTCGAAGTTCGCAAAGAAGGAATTGTCAAGTTCAAAAAAGTACTCGTAAGTGCCGTTCGCGAGGCCCAGATAGGGAATAACAAATTCGCTTAAGGCGCTCACTCTTGGTCGTCTTTTTTGAAATGGTGCGCAAAGATAAGGTTTGTATGCATATTTTTCCAAGAAAATATGCAATGTACTTTCTAAGAAAGCTCCACAATTCCTAACTATCCAAAGATCCGATCATATCCTCTGGTCTCACCCACAGATCAAACTCCTCTTCAGTGAGATATGAAAGAGCCAAAGCCGCTTGCTTTAGTGTCGTTCCTTCTTTGTATGCCTTCTTCGCTATCTCGGCAGATTTGTCATAGCCAATCTTCGTATTAAGAGCAGTAACAAGCATTAGCGAGTTATCCAAATGCTCTTTGATACGTGGTCTATTAGGCTCTAATCCTGCTACACAATTATCATTAAAGCTAACGCAAGCGTCTCCTATCAATCTAGCAGAGGTGATGAAGTTGTATATCATCATAGGCTTAAAAACATTGAGCTCAAAGTGTCCAGTCATACCACCGACATTGATCGCTACATCATTGCCTATGACTTGTGCCATAGCCATCGTTAAGGCTTCAGCTTGTGTTGGATTAACTTTCCCAGGCATGATCGAAGAACCTGGTTCATTAGCTGGAATAGTGATCTCTCCGATACCACTTCGAGGACCTGAAGCCAAAAGGCGTATGTCGTTGCCGATCTTAGTGAGTGCTACTGCAGCAGTCTTCAATGCGCCATGTGCCTCAACTATAGCATCATGAGCTGCCAATCCTTCAAATTTATTTTCACCTGTAATAAACGGTAGTCCTGTTAGTGAAGCAATTTCATTTGCGACAGCGACATCGTATCCTTTAGGTGTGTTCAACCCTGTACCTACAGCAGTTCCTCCCAAGGCCAGTTCGGTTAGATGTGGCAAACTATGATTGATCGCTCTGATCGTATGATCGACTTGAGAGGCATATCCACTTATCTCTTGGCCCAATGTCACAGGCGTTGCATCCATACAATGTGTTCTTCCGATCTTAACGACATCCATGTACTGCTTAGACTTGGCCTCAAGAGTAGACTTTAGTGCTTCTAACCCAGGTAATGTCACATCATGTAGCAATCTATATGCTGCTATATGCATCGCTGTTGGGAAAGTATCATTGGACGATTGTGACTTGTTGACATCATCATTGGGATGAAGTGCTTTGTCAGCGTCGGTTAGTGCTCCTCCAGTCAATACATGGCCTCTGTTAGCGATGACTTCATTGACATTCATGTTGGTCTGCGTACCGCTTCCTGTCTGCCACACTACCAAGGGAAACTGATCATCGAGATCACCATTTAATATCTCATCACAAACTTTGCCTATGAGTTGTGCTTTCTCTTCTGAGAGTGCACCAAGTTTGTGATTAGTAGTTGCGGCTGCTTTCTTAAGTATTGCGTATGCTTTTATGATCTCGATAGGCATTTTTTGGCCACCAATCTTGAAGTTTTGTGTGCTTCTCTGCGTCTGAGCGGCCCAATATGCGTGAGCGGGTACATCGATGTATCCTATAGAATCTTTTTCTTTTCTAGTTTCCATTAATCCTTAATTGTCTTAGTTATAAGTCATGACAAAAGTAAACTTCTTATCTTCGTTGGCGTTCTGATTATCATAGTCTTTAATTAACTAACACTTAAAATAAAACATAATGGCTTTTACATTACCAGACTTAGGATATGCTTATGACGCTCTTGAACCAGCGATCGATGCAAAAACTATGGAGATCCACCACGGTAAGCACCATAATGGTTATACCAACAAGCTAAATGCTGCTATAGAAGGAACTGATCTTGATGGCAAAAGCATAGAAGATATACTTACTTCATTGGATATGACTAACACCGGAGTTAGAAACAACGGAGGTGGATTCTACAACCACAGAATGTTCTGGGAGGTTATCGCTCCTGAAGGAAGAGGTAGACTATCAGGGGAATTAGCAGATGCGATCAATGCGGCATTTGGTTCTTATGATGGTTTTAAAGAAGCATTTGCGAAAGCGGCAGGCACACGCTTTGGATCGGGATGGGCATGGTTATGTGTTCATGAAGGAGGCAAAGTAGAGGTATGTAGCACCGCTAATCAGGACAATCCATTGATGCCAGGCATCGGATGTGGTGGTACGCCAATCATGGGGATCGATGTATGGGAGCATGCATACTACTTAAACTACCAAAACCGTCGTCCTGATTATGTACAAGCTTTTCTAGGCATCGTCAACTGGAACAAAGTAGAAGAGAACTATGCTAATGCTAAATAATTAGCACTCAACAACTTATATACTATAGACACGGGTCAACATCTCAAAATGTTGGCCCGTTTTTTGTCCCTATAAATAGGTATTGCTCAATATTCAGATAAACCCTATTTTTAATACAAATTCTTTACCCATGATACTATTTGCAATCGCTTCGATGGTGATTCTGTTATTTGGTAATCAGATGATGAAAGAATCACATGTTTAGGCCTTCAACCAAGGCAAGATCCACAACCGAAATAGCCGATGTAACAATCGGCTTTTTTTATGCCCTCCCTATTGCTTAGTTAACCTATAAATACTACATTTGCCGCCCGTTAAGGAATAATAAGAAAGAACGTTTATGCTTATAATCAATGTTAAAGAAGAAGAGTCAATAGACAGAGCTCTTAAAAGATCCAAAAGAAAGTTTCAGAAGACTGGTCTACTTAAAGAGATCAGAAGAAGAAAAAACTTCACTAAGCCTTCCGTTGAAAGACGCAATCAAGTACTTAACGCGGTCTACAGAGAAAAGAACTATAGCTAGCCATTAGCTATCTTAATAGATATAAAGAAGCCTCTTCACTTTGTGAAGGGGCTTTCTTGTTTTAGCTAATTCTTCAAGTTGCCGAGAAAGACTCCTTACAAATTCCGTTCTTGTTATTGAAAGGCAGAGTATGTACTTTCGTAGGCAAGATAATAGGGCATGAGAAAAGTAATGGCAGCAATCCTGATCATCTTTTCAGGACTTAGCGTAAACGGACAAGATCACTTCTTAGTGGAGCTAGAAAGTTTTACTCCACCAGAAAAGGACATAATAAAGAGTCTAAAAGGATTTCCAGCGGAAAACTTTCTGGCCAAAGACATTGATGGCGAGGAACACTTTCTGGGTAATTATAAAGATCAAACTAAGCTTCTTTGGTTTTGGAGTAAGGATGATCCCATTTCCATGAAATGGTTACCCGTTCTAAACTTAGTCCAGCTCCAATACCTCGATAACCTTAAGATTTTTGGTTTTGGAAACGAAAACAGGGAAGATCTTGCTCCAGTGCTCGGCCACGAAGCCATCATTTTTTCTAATTTTCCTAATGGGACTGTCTTTGGAGATGCTGTTTATGGTGGCGACTTGGGTTACGGGCGTATGTTCTTTATTGATCCTGATGGTATAATAAAGGAAGTTCTACCTAGATCGTTCTTCGAAACAAATGATGTCAAAGATGCAGCACCCATCATCGAAAAGATCATAGAGAAGATCGCTTATTAAGCTATTGTGCCCTGTAAGACTAAAGCATACCTTTGCCCGCTGCTAAAATCGCAGAAGCGTCATGTACGGCATTAAAGAGATATACTATACCATCCAAGGCGAAGGCTACCATACGGGTCAAGCTGCTGTTTTCTTAAGATTTAGTGGGTGCAACTTGTGGTCAGGTTTGGAGAAAGACCGAGCAACAGCGCAATGCACATTCTGCGATACCGACTTTTGGGGCACCGATGGGACTAATGGAGGCAAATACGGTGCAGAACAATTAGCAAGCTTTTGCAAATCACTTTGGCCAGATAATAGTAACTCAGATCCTTATATAGTTTGTACAGGAGGAGAGCCACTTCTCCAACTTGATGAAGCGCTAACCAGTGCTTTACATAAAGAAGGTTTTTTTGTAGCGATTGAGTCAAACGGAACACTGCCAGTGCCAGCCGGTATAGACTGGATATGTATCAGTCCAAAATTGCAAAGTGAACTGATAGTAACTTCTGGACACGAACTAAAGCTGGTTTATCCTCAAGCGGATATCGATCTGGATGTATATGAAAAAATGAACTTCGAGCATCTTTCATTACAACCTCAGGACAATGAAGATCAAACTGCTAACACAGAGGCCTGCATAGACATCTGCAAATCTCGTCCTAAATGGAGGCTAAGTCTCCAAACTCATAAATACGTCGGTATACCTTAGGACTTGCTAGGGTCATGTAACGCAGCTCTCGTTATCAACTCCTTATACAAGTCGTTTTGCTCAAGTATCGCTCTGTTACCGATGAGAATAAACTGTTCTCGCGACCGCGTGATGGAAACATTGAGTTTTCTATCAACACCTTCTTCTGACAGTGAGACCAGCGCCTTCATCTGAAATGAATAATTCATACAACACGACATAACTATAAAGTCTCGCGCACCTCCTTGATAACGTTCTACTGTATCGATTGTAATCTTCTCTATTACATCACCCAGCTCTTTGCGTAGTTTTTGTCTTACTGAAGCGATCTGCGCTCGATAAGGGGTGATGACCCCAATTGTATGTTTAGATATCTCAATTCCATGCGCTTCACACTTCTCTAATATTCTTTTGCAAACCTCATAGACAAGTTGAGTTTCATTTTCATTGACCTTGATACTTTCGCTTTTTAGGTCCACATCACTTGGGACATATAAAATCCGATCAAGTTTCTCCTCTTCATTTTTGAAAAATGACTGAGATGATAGCCTTTTGATCCCTGCGATTGGTTGGAGCTGTTGATTATAAAAATGATCATTGACATAAGACATGATATCAACATGCATACGTCCTTGATGGGTTAGCTGGCCAATGGCGTGATCCCACTTATTGTCAAGTGCCGTCGTATACATTCTTTCAAATAGAGATGATGATAATGACTTAAAACCGATGTCTGTTAAAGATTCACCCCCTACAGTAGTAAAGGACTCATCCTGTCTAACCACAGCTGGAAGCTGTAAGTGATCGCCTATCAAAACAAACTTCCCTACTCTACTCAACAATCCGATAAGCGAAGGTTCCAATATCTGAGATGCTTCATCAACAATTGCTATATCAAAATTGATCAGCTCAAACAAACTCACCTTACCAACTACAGAAGCAACTGTTCCTACGTACACCTGTTCTTGCGACAACTTGTCGCGCAGCTTTTTACGATTGGTGATGTCTTTTATCTGATTCTCTAAAAGATGCGGGACAAACTTTTTCCCAGTACTATATCGCGATCCTATCCTAATAAATGAAGGAACTGGATCTAGTGTATAAAGCGCTTCACATATCTCATCAACTGCTCGGTTAGTATAAGCCAAGAACAGTACTCTATCGTTTTCATGTTGGATAAAGTGATATGCTATCTCCCGCAACATAACGCTGGTCTTTCCAGTACCAGGTGGTCCCCACAGCAAGTAGTAATCTTTAGAAGTGATCACCTCAGAAAAAATCTGTTGCTGCTCATCGGTTAAGTGATGACCGCAACTAACAGGCGCTACGTCATAGGATTCTGGCGGTCTACGGCAGAGCATGAGATCGCGATATGATTTTTTAGCTCTTGCAAACTCATAAAGACTTCGAGTCATCTCATAGTAGCCATTCTCAAGCGTATCATGCTCTATATGCCAATACTTATATTGATCAAAGATTGTACTATTCTCTTGTCTACTTCTCAACCTGACAACAACGGACTGTTCATCCATGCTAAGAATAGTTACCTTAAATACTTGTTGCTTGAGAATAGCACAGTTGACATCTTGATGTGGATATAAAACACCCAAGTCCCCTACTCTAAAATTGCTCAGTACTGCGGAATGCTCCGACAGCTTTAATCTTATAAATGGATCGGCCGCACCACAACAGTTTTCTTCAATCTCTAAGTGATTAATGATATTAAACTGCTCCTTCTTCGTTTCTAAATCTTGCAACCATAAAGCTGCTAACCCAGTAGATCGTTCTGCCCCTTCATTGCCCAACTTGTTTATAAAAAGCTCTCTAAGCGTAAACTTTAAAAATAAGTTGGCATAGAGACGCTCTGTTTCATCAAACGTCTTAAATGCTTTAAAGATGGCATTGAGATCTGTCCTGAGAAACCCCTTTATATTGTTAGCATGCTTACTTGCATAAGCTTGATAATAAGAAATAAAGTCTTCGTGAATGAGCAGCGACCTATCGTGGATATATAAGAGATTTCGTTCTTTGATTGCTTCTCTTTGTTCAGACTTAAGAGCTGGCGCAAATCTCAATTGGTTAGTAGACTCTTTACTGTAGAGTATAAAGTTGTTTCGTTTTAACTTAGAACCATAGACCGACTCAATCAACATATCATACAGCAGGGTCTGATGATAGTGATTGTTAGAAAGACCATAACTATTAGGTCTGAATGCACTACCGCTTTTCAATTCTACAATAGACGAGCCTTGCTCGTTAATTGCAAAAAGATCGAGTCTTCCTTGCACACCGTATTTGTTAGAATAAAACGCTGGCTCAATCTGACAATCATTCGGTTTTATCTTGATCTGCTCCAGGCCCTCGACTACTACATCTTTTATATGGTTAAAATGATTCTCAAGGAGCACCATCATCTCTCTCACTTCTTGATCAGATAAGAGAGCAATACCAAGGGGATCTAAAGCAAATATCTGACTTATAAAATCTTCAAACCGGCCTTTGGGAGAATAGATCAACTGATCCAGAAAGTAATTAGAGATATTTCCAATGAGAATAGGTTTGCTTACCTGCTTCTTCTGAAACTTTCTGATCAGATATCCCGTCTGATGATTAGCAAATGGACCAAAACACTCAGAGATAGATGTGACATCATACATATAGTCAGGCTCGAGTACAATCGTACTTGGATAATAAACCTGGTCATTATCTATCTCAACATCTACAAGATTTGCCGTAAGGGGAAATAATCCAGTGTCATTGGCTTTTTCAATTATCTCTGCATAGTCTTCGTTCCTATCAGGTCGGTTATAGGAGACAATCACAGTATCAAAGGGCTCATCACAAAGTTGCCCTTCTATCTGCTTGTCTTCTACATGCACACCTTTAAGAAAAACACGGACTTCTTTTTTAAAAAGAACCTTTTTATAATCTGCACCTTTTGTCAGTGCTCGATATAGATCGGGCACATCACTCAAGTCTTCTATATCTTCGATGATATAGCCCATTATAATCTTGATAGCCGCCTGACCGATCCTTATATCCTGCTCATCATTATGGATCGTAGCACCTCTTTTTCTAAATGAATGAAGGATATAGCTTTCCTTATAGGGGATATTATAAGAGCTGATGAGGTAGCTTAATCTTGCAAAGACACTGGTGAACTGCACCTTGGTTTCATCGGAGATCGTAGTCACTAACAGCGTAAAAAGTTGATGTAGTTTGATCAACTGCCGGCCAGGTTCATAACCAGCGGTCTCCAATCGTGATCGGAACTTCCTTACTGATCTTATGAACTGTGACAAAGATTGCATGAAGGGCTAAGATAACAAGTCCACTAAGACGAACTCCGATTCTTTATTTTATCAATAAAAAAACCCCGATGAATTCATCGGGGTCAAATCGGTACTGTTCAAGGGAATCGGTTTACTTCTTACTTACCTCCTTGAAGGAAGTCCTGATATTCGTCTAAGTCATCCCATCTGCCATCAGCAGCCATCTCAGCTTGCTTTGGCCATGAGCTTGGATCTGCGAGTTTGTATCTTTTTCCTGCGGCATCAAGTACACCCTGGATCCTTTCTACTTTGGTATTGGCCAACTCTCTCCAAGTCGTTATACCATCTGCCTGCAATAGTCCTGATATTTTTGGTCCGATACCTTCTACTGCAGTTAGATCATTCTGCTTCCATCTTTTGATTACCCCCATCTTGATCAAGAGCTTCTCTACCTTAGAGTCTGTCTCACCCTTTGCTCCAGCTGATCGGCCTGATGATAGGTTTTTTTGCACCTTAATCAATGACTCAAAATCACCAGCAGCAGCTAAGCTGGCTTGCTCAGGCCATGAAGAAGGATCTATGATTCGATACCGCTTAGCATTGACATTATCAAGTATGGTTCTGATATCGGCAGTCGACTTGGCACTGAGATCAGACCAGTTTTTGATGCCAGCGTTATTCAATATTTCATTCATTTTTGGACCTATACCCTCTACAACTTGAAGGTTATCTGACATTAAACCAGCATAGATATTCTTCTTGCCTCCTGATGCTACACTTGCCTTCTTTGGAGCAATAGGACCTTCTGATGCTAATCCTTGTGTTGTAGAAACAATAGGCGGCGCAGTAGCTGCATTATCTTTTAGGTCATCAGAATCACTCTTTACTTCAAGCGTTTCATCAGCGTTAGGAGCTTCGACCGTCTCATAATCTACTTCTATGTTATCATCTTGGACTATTTCTGAAACTACATGATCCTCCTTTACCTCATCAACAACTTTGATTTCCTCTCTAATAGGCTCTTCAACTGCATCAGCTTGTTTTGCTTCATTAGATTCTGCTAAAAATTGCATTCTCCGTGATTGCTCTCTCAGTCTGCCTTGCAACAATGACAGCTCACTTTCCATTCCTGCTTTACCAGTAGTACAATCATTGAGTTCGCTTTCGAGACTTTTAATTCTTGCTTGTAGTCTTTTATTGGTCTCTTCTAACTCTGTGATCCGTCCACTCAATCTCCCCCACAGCAACCAACCGAGCAATAAGCCCAATAATGGAAGTAGCCATCCTAACCAAGGTACTGCACAGAAATCTATAAATAATAACATACTTTGCCGTTTATGATTATCGTATGATTTGTAATTCTACTCGTCTATTTTTAGCTCTGCCAACTTCAGTCGCATTAGAAGCGACAGGGGCGGCCTCACCTCTGGATTCAGTCATGACTTGTTCTCTCAACAGTCCTTGTCCATATAAATAGTCAGCGATCACATTGGCCCGACGCTGTCCCAGTTTTTGATTCTGGATTGCCCTTCCTTTATCATCGGTATGGCCAATTAACCTCACCTTTCCACCACCATTCTTGATACCCGCTGCAACCTTATCCAGATAGGCTTCGATATCCTGATCATCTAGCTTGTTAGTGCTATTGTATGGGAAGTAGATCAAAGCGCCATCACTCGTAGAGGCACCTCTACTGTTCCGCTCAATCTCGACTTTGACAATATCAAATGCATATCTCTCTCCAATCCCTACTTTTCTACCAACTGTAAGTTGTCCAGCTATATCGATCTGATCTTCGGCCAAGCCAAATGCTTTCGCCATAGCCTCTGCTCTACAGGTACCGAGATTACTTGAAGATCCGTCATAGCTCTCATCAGTGTTGTAGATCCCAGTTACCTTAAGCTGATTATCAGAAGAAACAAGTGCGATCAGTGAGTCTTTAAACCTTTCAAAACTGTCTCCGTAAGTGGGCTCACAACTATCGTTAGCAAAGCAAATCATACCCTCAGCACAGTTACTTTTGCCAGAAACAGCAGGGACAACTGCACCAATGGTTTCATCTGCTTGCTCACCTCCAGGACAGCAAGCTGAGTAATCACTACACATTTTAGCTGCCAGTACAACCCATAATATCAGGACAATAGCTATCGCTATGTTGCGCATCAGGATGGATAGTTTAGTTAGTTAATCAATAATCCTAATAACAATATATTAATTATTGTCAACTATAATACATTTTGGGCCAAGCTATAAAGACTGAGGGCAAGCTTTAACAGGGCTTTTCCTCCGAAAACAATCTCTTTTCCCATTGAACTCATCAATCAACTGGTGCAAATTTCAATTTATTATAATTTATTATAATATGTTAATGTCATGTGGAATCACGCTATTGCAAAGAACCAAATAGGAAATAATATTCTATATTACTGATGTTCTATTAGATATATTCCTATGGTAGTGACAAAACTTACTTTCCGGCAAGTCCCACTCGTTATAGGTATTATACCATTCGTAGCAGGGATTCTCCTTTTTGATTTCTTTAAAATTCCGCTTCAATATTCACTTTTTACGATTGTCGCAATTACGAGTCTCTTGCTGTTCAGTCCCAAAGAAATACTGCATTGGAGATATAGAAGTCCACTAATGATCGTCTTGCTACTGTTTTGTGGTGCGAGTCACGCTGGATACCAAAATCTGAGGATCGATAGATCTGAGATACATGAAGCTGTTATTTCTGGATATCAACAATACAATGCTGAAGTTAACAAAGTATCTAAGACAGAGAAGTTCACTAATGTAAATGTGATCCTAAGAAATGTTATAAACACACATGGCACTTTTAGCTTGGCTAAAAACAAAGGCATAATTAAAATAAAAGACCTCGCATATGCAAGCAATGTCAACCCTGGAGACATGCTTACTATAAAGACAAAATTAAAACCTGTATCCACAAACGCAGACCAAGAGGGGTTTGATTATGGTCTCTACCTACAACGTCAAGGCATCAATTATATAGGTTATGCAAAGACGGACGACATAGTCCTCTCGACATCAGGTAGTTATCCTTTTTGGAAATTTATAAGATATGACCTCCGAACCAAAGCCATTAGCATTATCAACCAAAAGTTACCCAATCAAAACTCAGCAGCCATTATAAAAGCGCTGATCTTAGGGTACAAAGAAGATCTTAGTCAAGAACAGAGAAGCACTTTTATAGATAGTGGCACCATGCACGTATTGGCTGTCTCAGGGTTACATGTTGGCATAGTTGCATTTATACTTTTTGGACTTGGGAGAATTTTGCTCTACAACCATTCTAAGTTTTCAATAGCCAATATTTCATTTGTAATAATTGGCCTCATCTTCTTTGCTGAGCTAAGTGGTGGAGCACCACCCGTTTGGCGAGCCGTAGTTATGACTTCTATATATCTTGCTGGCAGAGCAACTGGCCGATATAGTCACAGTTTAAACATGGTGGCATTAGCTGCTTTCGTACTACTTCTGATAAACTATCAATCTATCTTCAATGTAAGCTTTCAGCTGTCATTCACCGCAGTGATAGGCATCATTCTCATCTATCCAATATTAGAAAAACTTTATATACCTAAAAGAAAAATTGGCCGCTATTGCATGGGTATTATCTATATGGGTATTGCTGCTCAAGTATCATTGATTCCACTTTCCTTTTACTATTTTAATCAAGTATCATTATTATCACCCATCACAAGCATAGCTTCAATCAGTGCTGCATTTGTCCTGATCATAGGAGGCTTTTCTATGATAGTCGTTTCTTTGTTTAGCGAGAAGCTCTCTGCAATGTTTACCTCCGGGTTGGAAGCTATTGTACAGGCATTAGAAAGCATTACCATATTTATGTCAGAGATTAAGGTAGCGATCCTCGACAATATATACTTTGAAGGAATCGAATCAACAGTACTTGCTATTGCAATCATGTTTATTGCAATTTCTTACCATTCTAAATCTAGGAGATTGGTACAGATCGGCTTTTTATTATTATTCATCCAATCCATATATCACAACATTACACTTCTGAATCATACTAATTGTGTAGATATAGTATATGAACAAAACTCTAATGAAATCTTAGAGATCTATATAGGCAGAACAGCATACATCACTGACATCGAAGACTTCGATTCATATGAAACAAAATACAGTAGAAGACAACATAAAATCAAAAAGATAAAACTCTTGAACGTCGATATTCTAAGAGGTAATGATCTTTCAAAAAGTAAAAGCTATGAGTAGAACTTTCTATTTGCCTCCAAAAGATAGAATTGGGTATCTGACATTGATTCTTCTATTCTTGATCATTAGCGCATCCGCTGCGTTGTATCAAAGTGTCTTTGCGCTTAATGAAAGTGAACAACTTGCTTTGATAGAAAAAGTAATAGCCGAACAAGAACAAGCAGTACAAGCCCAAGTAAGAGAAACGATTACAATAAAGGATGTTACAGAATCGCTCACATCAATAAAGCTAGGAACATTCGATCCTAATGTTGCATCCATAGAAACTTTAATAGAGCAAGGTTTTTCAGAGTATGCGGCTAACAACTTGGAAAAGTACAGAGACAAAGGAGGAGAGATAAAGAAATCAAGTGATCTCTATAGAATATATGGCCTGGATACAGCTACCATTATTCAAATGAAAGACAGGTTGATTCTGCCAAAACCAAAGAAAGAAGCGAGAGTCCAAAACCGCAAGAAAGAGGTTGTTGAAGATTCTAACCATCTACCAATTAATAAAACAATAGAAGAAAAAAGAGAAGCGCAAGAATTAGAATCATTTGACCCAAACACTGCATCCCAAGACGATTTACAGAAGTATGGACTTTCTTCATATGCTGCTAAAAATCTTACCAAGTATATTTCTAAAGGTGGAGAACTAAGAGAACCTGAAGACCTTAAAAGAATATATGGAATTGATGATGACACATACACCAAGATCCTACCTTATATCAAAATTGAAAATAATGAAGAGAGCAGCAAAGAACATACAGACTTTACAACTGACTCAAGTTCAAGTTCAAAATGGACAAAAGAGGAAGGAGAAGAAGCGGAGCTAGTAGAAGTACCGAAAGAGATTATCTCTTTGAATATCAATATAGCTACACAAGAAGAGCTCATGAAAATCTCAGGTATCGGCCCTTCGATCTCAAAGGGAATTGTAAAGTACCGAGACATGTTAGGAGGTTATGTTGAAGTATCGCAATTAAAGGAAGTCTATAACGTAAGCGAAGAATCATACGAAAAGATCTCCCAACATCTTTTTGTTGATGGCGAGATAAAAAGATTTTATATACCCAGTACAAAATTCAAACAAGTCTTACGTCATCCTTACATAGATTTTGAAACTACTAAGATTGTCAAAAACATGTCTATCATGAATTATGCAGAAGACCTTCAAGCACTTATAGATGATGGAACGATTGACAAACGATTGATCCCGTATATCTATATTCATGATCCAGATCTGGATTAAGGGAGATCAACTCAAGAGTGCCTCACTTAGTTAAGCTTTTATATCTTGGCACAACGATGATACCATTTACCAATGATGCGATTGTATTTGGCCTACTAATGGCCATCCTCGCTGGGGTGATGTATACCAGCAATTCAGCTCATCCTTTCTGGAAAAAGTTCTACAGATACTGTCCAGCTCTGATCCTATGTTACTTTGTGCCTGCGATATTTCACTGGCCTTTAGGCTGGATAGATCCTGAGCAATCGTCACTTTACTATATGGCATCCAGATATCTACTCCCAGCGAGTTTAGTCTTGCTGTGTTTGAGTATTGACTTGAAGGCCATCATGGGTTTGGGTAGTAAGGCGCTGACCATATTTGCAGTAGCGTCATTAGGTATCGTCTTAGGAGGACCTATAGCACTTTTTGTATGCTCTACGATAGCTCCAGACCTCGTTGGTGTGACGCCTGATCAATTGTGGCGAGGACTTTCTACAGTAGCTGGAAGCTGGATCGGAGGTGGAGCCAATCAAGCAGCGATGAAGGAGATATATGAGGTCAGTGACAACCTCTTTGGAACCATGGTCATCGTTGATATCCTGATCGGCAACACCTGGCTTGGCTTCCTACTATATGGTGTAAACTCATCTGATAAGATAGACAAGTGGCTCAAGGCTGATAACTCCGCTATAGAGACACTAAAGCAAAAGGTTGAGGACTATAGACTGAGCGTCGCTCGCAAGATGACTTCCAAGGACTTGTATCTGTTAGGAGGCATTGCATTTGGCGCAGTTGCATTGTCTCATCTGGGTGCTCAGATCATCGTACCTATTTTACAAAACTATCAAGAGCAAATCGCAGCCATGCGGCTAAACTCATTGCTTTCAGGGTTCTTTTGGTTAGTTGTCTTAGCCACTACGATCGGAGTTGGTCTCAGTTTTACAAAAGCGCGAAGTCTAGAAGGAGTGGGTGCGTCGAGGTTTGGCTCGCTCTTCATCTATATACTTGTAACGACTATAGGCATGCAGATGAACATCGGAGAGATATTTGATAATCTTGGCTTATTCGCTATAGGCGTTGTATGGATGTTGATCCATGTCATCACACTCTTGATTGTCGCCAAGTTGATCAAAGCGCCTTTCTTTTTTATAGCTGTCGGTAGTACTGCCAATGTAGGAGGTGCTGCTTCAGCTCCCGTAATAGCGAACGCCTTTCATCCTGCCTTAGCTCCTGTTGGTGTCCTACTTGCTGTCCTTGGTTATGCCTTGGGCACTTATGGTGCCATCATATGTGCAGAGCTGATGCGTGTGGTCGCAACAGCTGGCTAATTAGAAAAAGTATTTACGAAAGTGAAGTTGAAATAGGCTTACATCAAGACACTCCAATCGTCATCTCCACTGCTTCTCCCCACCCAATCTTTGAACTCTTCTTTACCGCCTCTAACGGCCCAGTCAGAATCAATAGCCAACTTTGAACTGATCCCTCCACGTGGGTTACAAACCATAGATATACGAAGTCTAACTGGATCGTAAACTTCCATTAGTTGATCATAAAAGATGTTGATCAAGCGCTCATAGGAGACTACGATGTCTCGCAAATGAAACGAATATAACTTGAGCGACTTCAGCTCGATGATCTTGTCAGAAGGATACATCGTAAGATAGACAGTGGCAAAATCTGGCTGCTCACTCACACCCAAAAATGTAAATTCTGGAATCTTTATCTTAATCTCATAAGCTTCCCTTGTTGGATTAGGGATTGACTTAAGGATACTCTTGTCGATTTCTTTATACAACTTTGGCATAACAATAATTTACCGATGATGACGAAACTTCTTATTTATACTGCGAATATAAATCTTGAATTGTATTTAACTAATATTATTCTGTAGATTAATATTTCAAGTTAACCTGGAAACAAGCCTGACATATCCACTTTCTCTCCAATGATCTTAGCAACATCTTCAATTTTAACCCTTGTTTGCTCAAGTGTATCTCTATCTCTGATCGTGACTGTCTGATCTTCAAGTGTATCGAAATCCACAGTAACACAGTATGGAGTTCCTATGGCATCCTGTCTCCGGTATCGGCGGCCGATGGCATCTTTCTCATCATACTGTACATTAACATGTGGCTTCAGCTTGGCAGTTACATCTTTGGCAGCGTTAACTAACTCTTCTCTATTCTTGAGTAGCGGAAGTACTGCACACTTTACTGGCGCAACGGCAGGATGTAACTTCATCACCGTTCTCTTTGATTCTTTGCCATCTGCATCTGGCACCTTCTCTTCTTGAAGCGCAAGACTGATCTGTGCTAAAAACATACGATCACAGCCGATAGAAGTCTCCACTACATAAGGTACATAGCTCTCATTGGTCTGCGGATCGAAGTATTGCAGTTTTTTACCTGATAGTTCTTGATGACTCGAAAGATCAAAGTCAGTACGACTATGTATACCTTCCAGCTCTCTAAATCCAAATGGAAACTTAAACTCTATATCTACGGCTGCATTAGCATAATGTGCTAAGTTGTCATGATCATGGTATCTCAAATGATCAGCTGGAACGCCCAGTGCCTTATGCCACTCTAATCTCGCAGCCTTCCAATGCTTGTACCAATCCATCTCAGCACCTGGCTTGATAAAAAACTGCATCTCCATCTGTTCAAACTCACGCATCCTGAAGATAAACTGACGTGCTACGATCTCGTTCCTAAAAGCCTTACCGATCTGTGCTATACCAAATGGCAGCTTCTGTCTTGTAGACTTCTGAACATTGAGAAAGTTAACAAAGATACCTTGTGCCGTCTCAGGTCTTAGGTACAACTTCCCTTCTTCTCCAGCGATGTTACCCAACTGAGTAGAGAACATCAGATTGAACTGACGTACATCTGTCCAGTTACGACTACCACTATCTGGACATGCTATCTCCAGATCTTCAATCAGTTGCTTCAAGCCAGCCATGTCTTCGTTCTTCATGTGCGTACCCAACAAGGTCATAGCACTATCTATTTTCGCTTGACGCTCCAATATTCGGCCATTTGTCGATCGAAACTCTTGCTCATCAAAAGCATCTCCAAATCTTTTCTTAGCCTTATCGACATCCTTCTGGATCTTATTTTCAATTTTCTCAGCGTATCCTTCTACCAGCTGATCTGCGCGATATCTCTTCTTGCTATCCTTGTTATCAACCAATGGATCATTAAAAGCATCGACGTGCCCACTGGCCTTCCAAGTCTTAGGATGCATGAATATTGAAGCGTCTATACCTACAATGTTCTCATGCATCTGCACCATAGACTTCCACCAATACTGCTTGATGTTGTTCTTCAGCTCCACACCGTAAGGGCCATAGTCATAAGCGGCCGCCAATCCATCATAGATCTCTGATGACTGGTATATAAATCCGTATTCTTTGCAGTGTGATATTATGTTTTTGAAATCCAAAGTTTTCGAGTTTAACGTGTTTAATATGTTTTATCGGTTTAAGAAGTTTGGACGATGCTAATTTATGATCGTGTGTAGATACTTCATAAAACCTTTTACCTGTCCTTGGCATTTTTCGCAAAGCGCAAAGGTAGAATCAAATTCTGATTGATTTATGAATTCGAGCTTAAGAGCAGCGTATAGCATACTTTTTACTTCAGAAATAGAGCCACTAGCGAACTCAAGAAACCTAATTCTCTCCTTAGCAGACTTCCTTTCAAATCCTTCAACAATATTATAAGATACACTTAAAGCAGCCCTTTTTATCTGATCTTGAAAAGAAAACTCTCTTCTGACTTCGTCCTTTTTCATAATGGCATAAACACTTATCAACAATGATTGAGCCGATTTCCAGCAGTCCAAATCCTCAAACTTCGATATAGTAGCCATTATCGTTGATGTTAACTTGCGAACGTATTAAACCCATAAAACGACTCAAACGTATAGAACGTTAAGAACTGGAAAGTTCCTCCGCCCTATCCAATGCCGCGATAACGCCCTCCTTAAATCCCATCTGAATACTCCGCTTATTAAAGCCATTGATGGCAGCTTCGGTCGTACCACCTTTAGATGAAACTTTCGATATCCACTCTTCGCAAGAGATATCGTACTTGTTGAATAAGTCGACCGCTCCCTTGAAGGTCTGATAAGTCAAGAGCTCGGACTCTGACTGAGTGAAGCCCATATCCTTAGCAGAAGCGATAAGGGATTGCATGAAGTAGAAGACATATGCTGGCCCTGAACCTGATATAGCGGTTGCCGCATTGATCATCTCTTCTCGTTCGACATAGATGGTTTTGCCGCTGGCACTTAAAAGGTTCTGGACAGTAACAAGTTCTATGCGAGTTACTTCTTCAGTAGATGTATATACTGTCATTCCGGCGCCTATCTGTGCCGGCAGGTTAGGCATGGCTCTAATCACCTTTGTGGCATTCAATCCACTTTTAATGCTTTCTGTCTTAACCCCTGCCATAATGGAAAGAATCAGCTGCTGACTATCTATAAACTCTTTGATCGAGTCAAATAAGACATTGACATCCTGTGGCTTGACCGCTAACACAATTAGGTCCATTTCCTTGATATATTCCCCTGGAGTGCCTATAACTTGACCTATCTCAAGAGCTGAAAGCGTCTCAGCCTTATCTGGAGACTTCTCTAGTATAAACATGTTAGTCGCCTCAACAATATGTGACTTTAGGAAGCCTCTTGCATAGGTCAATCCCATGTTGCCTCCTCCGATGATTAGTATTTTCATAATCTTAGATCTAAGTAATATCTAAAGCAGAAAACGTGCCTAAGTATAATGACGACTTGAGCTATGTCTTGCTCTTGCTAAATAACTATTAAAACTCACTCTTAAAGTAAAATCGGATGTCAGGATGATTCTCTTGGACGGTCTTTAATCCCCAAGCTGTTTCGGCCATGTAAACTAACTTGCCATCCTTGTCTTTGGCTATATCTTTCTTCCTTCGGGCTACAAACTCTTTCATCGCCTGTGGATCATCGCTATCTACCCAACAGGCGCGATTAAGATTGATAGAGTCATAAGTACATGATGCTCCATATTCGTGTTCTAATCGATATTGGATCACATCAAACTGTAAGGCTCCAACCGTACCGATAATCTTACGTTGGGATAGCTCCATGGTAAATAACTGAGCAACACCTTCGTCCATCAACTGCAAAAGCCCCTTGTTGAGCTGTTTTGTTTTTAGTGGGTTGGCGTTATTGACATATCTGAATTGCTCTGGCGAGAAACTTGGTATGCCTTGAAAGTGCAATACTTCTCCGCTGGTAAGTGAATCTCCAATCTTGAAGTTTCCACTATCATATAGACCGACAATATCTCCTGGAAATGCTTCATCTACGACCTCCTTTCGGGCTGCCATGAAAGACGTTGGGTTACTAAACTTTAGCTTACGGTCCAGCCTGATATGCTTATAGTTAGTATTGCGCTCAAAGACGCCAGAACAAACTCTTAAAAAGGCTATCCGATCTCGATGCTTTGGATCTATGTTAGCGTGGATCTTAAATATAAATCCAGAAAACTCATCTTCATTGGGCTCGACCACTCTTTCTTCAGTTGTCCTAGGTAGAGGCGTCGGAGCTATCTCAACAAAGCAGTCCAGTAACTCTTTAACGCCAAAGTTGTTGATGGCACTACCAAAAAAGACTGGACTATGATCTCCAGATAAGTAAGTCTCGCGATCAAAATCAGGATACACTTCATTGATCAATGTCACTTCTTCTCTTAACTCTTCAGCTGCTCGCTCTCCTACTATCTCATCCAGTTCTGGATTACTCAGATCACTGAAGGTGATTGTGTCTTCTTCGTTTTGCTTGCCATGAGAGTTGAAGAGGACTAACTTCTCTTCATACATGTTGTACACTCCTTGAAATCTTTGACCCATACCTATCGGCCATGACATTGGCACTACGTTGAGTCCAAGCTTCTCTTCTACTTCATCCAAAAGATCAACTCCATCTTTACCTTCTCTATCGAGCTTATTGATAAATACGATGATAGGAGTCTTGCGCATCTTACAGACCTTGACGAGCTTCTCAGTTTGCTCCTCTACCCCTTTGGCCACATCGATGACGACTATTACACTATCGACCGCAGTCAGTGTTCTATATGTATCCTCTGCAAAGTCCTTGTGACCAGGCGTATCAAGGATATTGATCTTACGATCTCTATACTCAAATGCCATGACCGACGTAGCCACAGAAATCCCTCTCTGTCTTTCGATCTCCATAAAATCAGAGGTAGCAGATTTTTTAATCTTATTGGACTTTACGGCACCTGCCACTTGGATGGCTCCCCCAAAGAGTAAGAGCTTCTCTGTGAGGGTTGTCTTACCGGCATCAGGGTGAGAGACGATACCAAATGTCCTTCGTTTCTTTATTTCTTCTTCTAAAGTCATCTTTTGCTACTGCGAGCATGCAAAAGTATACAATTGAAGAACAGTATGGTAGGGGTCGGTTGATGCAGTGATTTTGGTTGTGCAGCGATCAAGCTGTGCAGTGGCATGACTGAGCAGTGACATCTTTGATAAGCAGTGACGCAACAAAGATTGGTTGATAGTTTTTTACATCATCAATGAAGCCACCATGATAGTGACATAGGCACTACATACAGTTACTAATAAAGCTAATCTTGCGTAGTGGTCTGGTCTGTGAGTCGTTGAAGCTTTCATTGTATTCTATTTTTTAATTATTGATTGAAGTAATTATTTCTTCGTTGTTGACAATACAAAGATGGGACAGAAGTCACCTTTCAACAAGGAAGTCAGACTGATGCTTGGATTAACTCGATTTGCCAAGGCAGAATTCGATAAACGGTGTTTTATGACCGATAAAAATCAGGAGAGTTATCTCTATTTGTTGAGTATTTGCGCTTGACGCAAATGAAGACTACGCTAATCCTTATAAAACCAGATGTGTCGACCATCAAACCACTGCACAGAGTCCTGACTTAATCGATAGCGGTCGATTTTGACAAAGTGCTCATTATTATCCAGATGATGGATAGGTATCATAGCGAACAATCCATTTTGATCTCTTAGCGGATGTTCGTAGAATCTAAAATTTACGTCACCATATAAACTATCATCGATAGAGACTCGCCATAGTTGCTTCATACAATCAAGCAGCTCTGATGGATCAGCTAATTTATTGATGATCCGTCCAGCACTAATCCCTCCTCTTAATTTTACACCTGTATCATAACCAGGTTCGAGCTCAGGGCAAATTCTCTTGATCGTTTCATCATGAGGGATAGGCAAATACGGCACGAAGAGCGGCAAGTAATTATCCTTGACTATCTGAGACCTGATACTCGGGCGATCTTCAGTCACATCTCCTAAAGCAATGTCTTCATAAGAATCAAAAAGATAAGCTTGTTCAGTATGAGTGGGCAACTCTGATGGCATATAAGCATCAGTAATATATTGGAGAGACATCAATACCACAACGGCCAGACCAATCGGCAGTATCATAATGGCCAACCTGCGACCCAACTTGTGGTCAATCAAATTATAATAGAGTGGTCTATAAAGACTCGCAAAAGTTATAAAGCCAAAATACCTGTAGATAGGGTAATATATATACCCCACGTACTTTATCCTCTTAAGCCATCCCAATGAAATAAAATCAATAAAATAGAGGAGGGAACAAATCACGTATGTCCCCACTAAAAACTCAGCTAAAGGTTCACCTTGAGACATACCCATTAGCTTAAGAAGGCTTGTAAATAGAATAAAGCTAGCTAGAACACAGCCAGTAGCTATTATGGAAAAGAAAAGCAAAAAAGTATAAGAAAAAGAGATGCTGCAATAAGTCTCCAATCGCTCTATATAACTATCAAAAGATGGAATCTCCTTTCTCAAAAATTTATCAAATCTCCCTCTTGCTTTAATCGTATCCCAATCTATATCTCCAGATACGCTTCTTAATCCAATTGTGCTAATCCAAAGCCCTCGGAGAAAGACATGAAGCATCACAGCTATCATCATAGAATAATAAGCAATGCGAAAAGTGTGGTAAGGAATATCTAAGTACTGGACCCAATCGTCAGAATTAGAAAGTTTGTCTATATGAACATATAATTCTGCATATGGCTCTAATCCAGCGAGCAACAAAAAAATAACAAAACCAGATAAGATCAATTCTAACTGCCAACTGTCCCTCTGAATAGTGTCCAGCCAATCAGACAGCTTCGAACCCTTTCTTTCATCTGATTTCATAGGTGATCTTTTGTGGTAAGATAGTGATCAAAACTTATTCTTCCACATCATCGACTCGACTGGCTTGGTTGTCCGCTCTACATACTTGGCATTGGACTTCTTATTATAGTAATTCTCGATATCCCCTTCTACCAAGAAGTAGATCAATTGACCGATCGGCATACCAGCATAGACACGTACTGGGTGTACACACGAAATCTCAAGGGTCCATGTGTTGCAAAACCCTACATCTCCCTTGCCAGCAGTAGCATGTATATCGATGCCGAGACGACCGATACTTGACTTGCCTTCTAAGAAAGGTACAGAGTTATGCGTTTCAGTATATTCTTCTGTGACGCCGAGATATAACGTACCAGGCTGCAGCACAAAACCCTCTGCACCTATCTCCATATAGTCGATCTTGTTGTGCTTTCGTGCATCGAGGACTTCATCTTTGTAAACGGCCAACGTTTTTCCCAAGTGAACATCATATGAGTTGGTACCTAAACATTCCCGTCTATACGGTTCGATAACGATCTCTCTTTTATCTATCGCCTCTAATATCTTTTTGTCGGTCAGAATCATAAGAAGCAAAGAAAGTATATATCTCGTATGTTCGTATCTCTATGCCTTTAATTCTAACAGAAAAGAATCCCCTTTTCGGCAAATGTGTGATTTGGTCTTCTACAGAGGATGAATCCTTCTTCAGGACGACACTTGAGTCAGAAGGTCTTTCTATGGCTCGCATATCCGAGTGGCATCCCAAACGACAGAAAGAATGGATGAGCGGCAGATACCTTGTTAGTGAGTTTATGGATGAAGACATAACCACACTTTCTGTAGATGAGCATGGCAAACCATCGTTCAAAGATTGTGATTTCAACTTCTCGATATCTCATACAAAAGGAATGGTTGGCTTACTATACCATATAGCTCCTATCGGACTGGATATCCAGATCACAACTGATAAGATAGGTCGTGTGGCTCACAAGTTTTGTACAGATAAAGAGTACGGTATACTAAGCGATCACTTTGACCAAGCAGCATCACAACATCTGATTTGGGGACTTAAAGAAGCAGTCTTTAAGGCGTATGGTCGTGGTTCATTGAGTTATAAGAATCATATATTTATTGAATCATATCATGGTGATACTTATTCCAAGAAAGCGATGGTTAGACTAGAAAAAGAAGGAGTGAATAGAAGTTACCAAGCCAAGGTCAGAATGATCGGACCTTACTATGTCTGTCAAGTGGTAGAGTCATCAAATGAGGATGATCTATGATCGTTGACTTAATCTCTTATCAGAATGATTGATCCATACTATTTTAATGTCATTTTTCTGATCACACTTTTTAGAAAAGTGTTGCAAAATCGTAAGATTTAAAACGCTGTAAAAAAGTTGTTTTACTTCGAATTGATCGTTTAGCATGCTCTATCTAATTGCTGAAGAAGTGATAATGGCATCATTCAACTTTTTTAGCCTTTGCGAGCATGGCCGCCCCTCAAATCTTCCATAGCCACCCTTTCTTCCTAAACTTTTGACAAGGTGCTTTAGCTCCTTGCATTTATGATTTGTGAATCTGAATTCCATCGATCCTTCTTAGCCGTTGCTGTAGGCTTCCAGCCTCAGCTCTTCTCGTAATAAAGGAAAACAACGCTAACTAGTTAATGAAGACTTCAGCGCCTCCCTTTCTTCAGGAGTGTTAGCATTCTTCATAAAGTCCGAGACCTGGAGTTATGAAGGATCTCGACTACTTGTAAAGTCTTTTTTCTGTTCACACTTTTTAGAAAAGTGTTACAAAATCGTCATATTTAAAGCGCCGTAAAAAAGTTGTTTATGATGGATTTGATCAATTGGCATACTTTATCAGATTGATAAAGAAGTGATAATGGCATCATTTTTTTAGCCCCTGCGAGCATGGCCGCCCCACAAATCTTCCATAGCTACCCTTTCTTGTTAAACCTTTGACAAGATGTTTTAGTCCCTTGCATTTTAAGACCATTCATCTATTTGAGAAACGATTTTAAAGAACAGGAAATCCGCGCTAACTAACTATTGAAGCTTTCAAGGCTTCTTTCTCTTCTGGCGTATTAGCATTCTTCATGAAGTCAGTGTCTGATACATGGATCTCATGTACGTCAGAGTTGATCAACACCTTTCTAGGGCAGCTATACCCCATACTTAGAAAAGATAGTAGTCGAGGGTAGGCTTTCGGCTCCCAAAGTGTGATTAATGGCTCCGGAAACTTAGTCTCAGGATTATGAAAACAAGCAGCTAATTTGTTAGGCTGTCTTTGATTGATGAGCTGTTGTAGATGCTCGCTTTTTAAAAGTGGTTGATCGCAAGCTGTGACTAACCATGCCGCATCTGGGTCTGAACGAAATGCTGAGAGGATAGCTCCATTAGGTCCTAAGCCATCAAAAGTATCATGAATCAGCTCGTAGTCACCAGCGTAAGTTTCGGCTTGTTCTTTTCTACAAGAGATGACTGGGTCAATACCTAAAGCTTTGAACTGTCTCGCTGCATATGCAACTTGTGGCTCACCATGATAGTCCAAAAGTGCTTTGTTCTCTCCCATGCGCTGGCTCTTACCTCCTGCAAGGACAAGTCCTTTTATTGGAGGCAACTGCAATTGGTAGTTTTCTTTTATCCAATTAGAAAGTTGATCAACTGCATCTATTCTAATTACTGGAATCTCTTTGTAATTAGAAAGTGCTGACTTAAGGTAATCGTGCGGCTCTGATATATCTTGATCCAAGATGATCAGTCCGACGTCAGTCAGTCTATCCAACTTTCTCTCAAGCGACTCCCTCTTTTTTTGAGTGCAGAAGACGATCTGCTTTTTCGCTTTGAAGTGATTACCATTGACCAGTAATATGTCAGCTTGGCTTAATAAGATCTTGCGATCAAACTCATTAAGCGACCCTTGAAAAGCTATGCTCTCATGTGATATCCTATCAGTGAGATTAACATAAAGGGGTTGCTCACCTACTTGATGATCTGCATCGATGTAAGTAATGTTATATCCTTCTCCAAGTGATATTGTCACTGAGCCGACGAGGCTGGTGATAACATCACAAGGTGCACCGATCAACCCAAGCTCATATCTTCCAAACTGACCCAATGAAGGCCTCTTGATGTCCGCGTGCTTCTTATGCTTCTTCATATCACGATCTTTGAAAATCTCTTTTGCCTCCTGACTTACTAATGAGCTGAGTCGACTCTATGATGATGTCATGAGAGAAAGCTTTGCACATATCATAGATGGTCAGAGCCGCTATAGAGGCGCCAGTAAGCGCTTCCATTTCAACACCAGTTTTACCCTCAGTTTTGACTGTACAGGTAACTAACACCTGATTATTTTCACTTATTGATATATCAACCCCACACTTATTGATGGGTAGTGGATGGCATAAGGGTATAAGATCACTTGTCTTCTTCGCACCCATGATCCCAGCCAAGATCGCCGTCTGAAAAACAGGTCCTTTCTTGGTATGGATCTCATCCTTTGTAATGATATCAACCACCTCAGCAGGAAGTGTTACAATGGAGCGAGCTGTTGCCTCTCTTTTTGTAACAGCCTTTGTTCCAACATCGACCATCGAAGGGTCGCCGTTTTTATCTAAGTGTGAGAAAGAATTACTCATCTTGATATATCAATTATTAAAAATATGTATATTTTTTATAAACGAAACCATCTACCCAATCTCGTTTTGAAGTTTCGCTTGGTTGCCAACACTTATTTCGCCTCCATCGACAACAACCGCAGTTATTCCCCCATGACCTCTCATGGCATTGTAACCTCCCGCGCCAAGATTTTCTTCCATCCGACTACATGGATGGCAGTACCCAGTGCCTTTCAAAACCACTTCTTCACCTAGCGAAAATGTCTCATCATGAAGTGCTAAAAGATTGATACCTGAGACAACTATGTTTCGTCTAATCTGACCTGGGCTTACCTCTTTTCGCAACAAGGTTGAAACAACGTCAAGATGCTCTTTCTGGATCAAAGTAACCATGCGTTTCCCACCTTGCTTGCTATAATGATCTCCTTCTATACCTTCTTCTTCTGATATAGATACACGTTCAACTGAGATGACCTCTGCTCTTCTTTTTGACCGAATACCAATCCACTCTATCCTCCCTACTTGGGGTAATGAAGCTTTGAGATCTTTTATCGTTTTCATTGTATCCAAAGGTAATGGATATTAGCGCGTTTTATCCTACTTATGAACTTCTCTGTATCTTCTCCTCATAATTATACTTACGTGAAATATTTTTTCTTCATTCTTATAATTCTGACTGCATTATTCTTCAATAGCTGCGACACAGAACCTAATGCCAACTTTCAGTCAGATTGGTCCGACACATCGATAGATCGACATTGGGCTGGAGAAGATTATTGGCTCAACCCTCTTCAAGCTTGGAAGCAAGCGGATGGCAAACTGAAATGTGAAATCTCCGGAGGAGATAGGAATGTTGTGCTGTTAACAAGAAGTATCAATGACGACTTGGGAAGCTTTGAGATCTCTGTAGATATCGAAAGACTCAACACGGTAAATAAAAAATCACAGAAACCGACTTCAGAGGCTATACCTGATGCATTACCCAAAGGGCTTAACCCAATAGGCTGGGTAGGATTTCAACTTGGGTTAAAAGGGCAGTTTGATGATTATCGCGACGATGTTATCAAGGGTAGAGGGCTTAGCGTTGGGATCACTATAGCTGGCACCTTATTCATCGGAAGCCTTGACAATGTTCAAGAAACCGACATCAAAAAAGTGAATGAAGGATCACTTGCCATTAGCGCCGTACCCAAAAACGACTCTGACTTATATGATCTTACAGTATCATACAATCAGGGCAATGAACAAGAAGGCCTCTCAATGACATCAACCGTTCATCAATCATGGCTTGCTGGATTAATGGCTATCACTTGTTCTCAAAGCACACCAGATACCATCGATCATCAAAGAGAAAGACCTGCTTACACTGATCTCAAAGATCTAAACAAAAGAGTTGGCGGCGAAACCAATTATGCTTTCTCTAATTGGAAAGTATCAGGTGCTAAAATCTCAAATCATGGTGAGCGATCTTATGGTCCGATCCTATGGACGCAGCATACCCTATCTGACAATATCATGAAGATGAGTACTCAGTTTGCACCCATAGGAAACAATACAAGAACAGCCACGCTGATCATAGATGGTAAAGAAGTACAGACTTCAGATATTGATCAAGAAGGTAGAAACGCGCTATTTAGAATATCAGATTGGGATGACACCACAGATCACAATTATAAAATCAGCTATACTGATAAGGCTGGCGCAAATCACTTTTACAAAGGTATCATCAAAAAGGATCCTAAAACCAGCAAACTCAAAATGGCTTCGCTCTCTTGTGTCGATGACAGAGGATTCCCTCATCAAGATCTTGTTGATAATGTTGCTGCTCACACGCCAGACTTCATAGCGTTTCATGGAGATCAGTTATACGAACGAGTCGCTGGATATGGTGTAGAACGCAATAGCCTCTTAGACTATCAGCGCAAGTGGTACATCTTCGGTTGGTCATTCAGAGATCTGATGAGAAGCACACCAACTGTTATCATACCTGATGATCACGATGTGTTTCATGGCAATCTGTGGGGCGAAGGAGGCAAAGCCGCTGATGTGTCTAAAGGCTATGGATACTTCGGCCAAGACAGCGGCGGTTATAAGGAGTCAGGAGAATTTGTCAACATGGTACATCGCACACAAACGGGACATCTGCCTGACCCAGATGATCCAACACCAATCTTACAAGACATCACAGTTTACTATAGTCACTTGAAGTACGGCGGAGTAAGCTTTGCCATTCTTGGTGATCGCCAATGGAAGACTGCTCCCAAACAATTCTTCCCAGACGCTGAAATAGAAAACGGATGGCCGCAAAACAAATCTTGGGATCCCAAGACAGATGCTTTCCATCCTGATGCTGAGCTTCTCGGGCCGAGGCAAGAAGCATTCTTAGAAGAATGGATAGCTGACTGGAGTGATGACACACAATTCAAAGCCGTGATATCACAAACTCCTTTTTGCAATGTCGCTACCCTACCCGCTCACATCTGGCATGACAAATACGTACCTGGTCTGAAGAAATACAAAGTTGATGAATACCCGACCGATGATCGACCCGTCGCTGACTTTGATTCTAATGGTTGGCCACAAAACAAAAGAGACAAAGCCATCAAGACGATTAGAAAAGCATTTGCACTTCATCTCACAGGCGATCAACATCTTGGATCTACCGGACAATATGGGGTTGACGAATACGGTGATGGCGGATATTGGGTCTCAAGTCCAGCAGTTGCTAATCTTTGGCCAAGGCGATGGTTTCCGGCAGTAGAAAGCGAAGGTGGTAAGGCATCCAACGATATTAGAAAATATACCGGCAATTACGAGGATGGATTTGGCAATAAAATAACTGTGAAAGGTATCGCCAATCCACATGATATAGATCGCGAGCCATCTATGGTTTTTGATAAAGCCCCGGGATATTCTATCATATCATTTGAGAAAACATCACGAGACATAGACATCGCAGTTTGGCCAAGATGGGCTGGACCAAGTCAAGCCGCACCAGATAACACGCCCTATCCTGACTGGCCCATGAAGATCAATCAATTAGAAAATTATGGGCGTAAGGTTGTGGGTCATCTTGAAGCAATCAGTGTGGATGGGCAAGATGTAATTCACTTAGTTGATCAAGAGACTAATGAGATCATCTATGCTTATCGACCACCTGCAGGACAGTTTAAACCGATGGTTTTTGATCTGGATCGAACTTATACAATTAGAAGAATTAGGGAGATGAGGTTGGTGGAGAGTATGGAGAGTTTGAAGGTTAAAAGTTGAATAATTAAAAATGAATTTCCCCTATAATCACTTAAGCTATCTGCCTCGAGAATTGGTATCAATGCTCTTAGATAAAGATATTGGGACGTACCGTTTGGGAATTACCCTTCTTGGTACTGATCATAAAAAACTAATAAAATATTACCAAAACGAATTATTGGAAAAAGAAGTAAAACTCGGCTCAACTTTTTCAGAAAAAAGAATCAAGAGGCTATATGAGAAATGGAGGAGGGACATAGAGAAAGAAGGCTTAAGTCTGATCGATTTGATTACCCAATAATCTACCTTGCCCTTTTTAAACCCTTAGGCTGCACTTGACAGCACATCAGGGTTATCGTCAATCACCTGCTTTATCCGTCTATAAACAGTCTTAGCGATCTCCCTCCATAAGAGAAACGCAACTATTGAGAGCAATAGGAAGGTGATACTTAGTGTGAGTGCGAGTTTACCTGGAAACTCTAAACCCATATCAGCTCCTTGATTCATTATAAATACAGGAGCCGCAATTCCGATAAATAGAAAATTCAAAGCTGACGACCGAGATACTCTTGTTTTGAATCTATTATAAGTGAAGTAGTTCGTGATGTTATCATTTTTTAGGACTTGAATTATATGCAAGAGGCTTACATTATTGTAATGTTCGCTGTCTTTAAAAGCTTACTTTTTTATCTTTCCATTCCAATTCTCTAAGATCTTATCAGCTGCCGTATCCACAAATATTCCAACAGGGTAAGCTATAGCCGTGGCAACCACAGCCAATAGCCCCCATAAGTCTTTTATCAAAGGCATGAAAGAAGTATCAACACCAGTGAAACAAAATACAATCGCACCAATCCAAATTAATGAAAGAATGCCTGAGATAATATGTTCAACAAATAACTCTGTGGTAGATAGCATAAATATTAATTATATCCTTCAGTCTCATCAGCCGCCATATCCAACGGCAGACTTGACAATTGGTAAATCTTCGCGTTGCTTGCTGGTACATCGGTAATATAAGTCTCTACAAAACTTAACATCTTCTGAAGGACTCTTTCTCCGATTGATTTACGTTTTAGTACACTAGGCTTGGATTTAAGGCTCCCGATTATCTTATCCCTCAAAGGTTTTCTTCCAGAGAACAAATAGTTATTAATAATCTTATCTAGTTTATCTGGCTGTAGACCTTCTTCTTCACACATAGATTCAAAGGCTTTTTTCTTTTCTCCATTCCAAAAACCATCGAATTCATCAGGGATATTCCTGCTGTCCTCTATCTGTGGGAGGTTGTCTTTGATGAATTTCTCGATGAGTTCTTTCTTGCTTCTGAGTTGTGCCTGACCAGTAAGCATTTCAACAATCTGTTGTTGCTTCTTGGCTTTGTCTTTAGGAGCTGTATCATGCAAGTCAGCAAGAAGTCCAAGTATATATGTCACGTTGATTTCATCACGATGTATCAACTCTAACTCGAAGTCTACCTCATCCAATACTGAGACAACTTCCTTTTGATTGTCGGTTTTTACCTTATCATATAGATCGAGATATTTGCTTTTATAATTTTCAAATTGTTGCGCATCCATCTCGACATTATCCCAAGAAAAGTCAGCAAAGGATTGGAGCACATTGAGCGTGCGCATCACTTCTCTGAATTGCTGCACAAAAGCCAATTCTTCATTTTCATCTTTTAATTTATCAACACTTTGATAAGTAGGGGCAATCTTTAGTAACACTGTGAATGCATTATCGAATCTATCTACTTGTTCTTCATAAGGTGGTATGATGATTTCTTCAATGGCATCCTTATTTGAAAATAGAATGATTGCTTCATCTGTCCGCTTCTTCAGATTTCTAAAAGACAAGATATTCCCTTGTGACTTCAACTCGTTGAGTATACGATTGGTGCGACTGTAGGCTTGGATCAAACCATGGTAGCGCAGATTCTTATCCACGTACAAAGTATTAAGTGGCTTACTATCAAAACCAGTTAAAAACATATTGACTACAAGCAAAATGTCTACTTGCTTCTTCTTGACGCGATTAGCTATGTCCTTGTAGTAATTATAAAATGACTTGCTGTCCTTGGTGCTATACTTAGTCTGGAACATGTCATTATAATCGGTTATAAATTCATCCAGCTTGTCTCTTGTATGCTTATGTTCTTTTGTGTCCTTACCATCAGTCTGAGCAAAGGCATCTTCTATATATCCATCAGCATCTTGGTCTTCTTCATTGGCTGTATAACTAAATATAGTAGCCACTTTATAATTATGTTTTCCCTCTTCTTTCTTCTTCTTGAACAGCTCATAATATCGAATCAACACATCAACACTACTCACACAAAACATCGCAGTAAACTCTCCAGAATGCGTCTTGCGCTTATGGTGATGGATGATATAGTCAGTGATCTTGTTGAGTCTGTCAGGCGCTTCTAAAAGCTCTTTTGTATCTATCGCTTCTACTTCAATGTCGACCTCATTCTCGCTCTCTGCCTTGTTGCGATACTTTCCGACATATTCGATTGAGAACTTCAGGACATTTTCATCTCTGATCGCATCGGTGATGACATATTTATGAAGACATAAATCAAATAAATCCTTAGTAGTCCTTTTTCCTAAATCATTCTTTGAGGCATTCTCTGCGAATATGGGTGTTCCTGTAAAACCAAATAACTGATGATTCGCAAAAAACTTAGTAATCCGATTATGTGTATCTCCAAATTGGCTTCTATGGCATTCGTCAAATATGAAAACGATCTTTTGATCTTTCTGCGATTGCATCTTTGCAAGATACTTTTGCTTACTGATGGCAGTGTTCAGCTTTTGAATCGTTGTAACAATGAGCTGTGTGCTATCTGTAAATTGTTGGACCAGCACTTTCGTATTATCAGTACCATCCACACAATCCTTCTTGAAGTTATTGAACTCCTTCATCGTCTGATAGTCGAGGTCATTTCTATCTACACAGAAGACGACCTTATCTACAGTCGGAAGTCTCATAATGATCTGACTTGCCTTAAAAGAAGTCAGTGTTTTCCCAGAACCAGTCGTATGCCAGATGTAACCATTCTTTGTTGAGTTCTTTACTCTTTCTATTATCTCTTCTACTGCAAAATATTGATAAGGGCGAAGCACCATCAGTATTTGTCTGTCTCATGAAGCACGATGTACCTCGTGATCATCTTGGAGAGGTGACACTTTTCTAAGAACTCATTAGCGAAGTCCTTCAGTTGTGTGACTCTGTTGTTGTCCTTGTCCGACCAATAGAAGGTCTGCTTATATGAAGTCTTACGATTGTTCGCGTAGTACTTAGTATTAACACCATTGCTGATGACAAAGAGTTGTACATACTGGAATAGTCCATACGCTGACCAGAAGGAGTGCCTTTGATAGCGGTTGATCTGATTGAAGGCTTCTTTCATCTCCAATCCTCTGCGCTTCAGTTCTATCTGTACTAATGGAAGTCCATTGACCAGTAAGGTCACATCATATCTATTCTTATAGCTTCCTTCTATGGTGACTTGGTTAGTGACTTGATATTGATTCTGACACCAATGATCCATATTGATGAACTCGATGTAGGTACTCTGTCCATCATCCTTGGTGAGTTGAAACTTATCTCTAAGCGTCTTTGCCCTATCAAAGATGTTACCCTTATTAAGGTGGTTCAGCACCTTTGCAAATTCTTGATCTGATAAGGTTATCTGGTTGTGTTTTTCTAGCTGAGTTTTTAGATTAGATAATAATGCTGCTTCATCTGCTATTACAACAGATTCATAACCGAGTTTACCCAGTTGCTGGATGAGGCTATTCTCTAATATTTGTTCGGATTGGGTGGTCATAAAAGAACTTTATCTAATCTAATTCTGTCGTCCAAAATATAATAGCTGCATATTTGCAGACACAAAGAAAAAGGACTGGGGTGACCCTGGTCGAGCGGAAGCCAAGCGAAAGTTTGGCTTTCGTTTTTTACAAATGCGTTTCCATGTTTACCCAGTTGCTGGATAAGGCCATCCTTTAATATTTGTTTGAATTGGATTGTCATTTAAGCTTTAGTTACATTCAGTTACATCATAAGTCGTTGATTATCAGGTGGCATATTGTGCTATTTAGGAGCTTAGTTACATGCCCTGCACGATAATCTAAACACGTCAGGAATCACGTAAAAATCGAATATTCATTAAACAATATTTATATACGTCTCAACAACTATAACTTTCAACCAAACACGTAAGAATCACGTAAACAAATTAGTTTATCTTTATGATAATTTGATATAACTAATTGATATTTAAGTTTTTATACATATAAATTATGTGTATTTGTGTGTTTTACACATAACTATACATTATTATTAATTTGTATTCAACCGCCAGCTTGGTTTATGAGTAGTCCCCATATTTATGATTTTCCCATTCACTCTTAGTTCTCTTATAAGGTTCATCACTTTGTTCTTCTTTTGATCTTCATTCAAGCTTTCGGGCAACTTGTTCCATAATAAAGCATCAACTTCCTTTCTTGTCATTGACTCATGCTCCTCAATAGCTTTACATACTAAATCCAAGTAATACTGTTTATCAAACCCTGAAACTTTAGAGTACCTATCTTTTTGTCCTGTCTTCTGAGCTACTTTTTTTGAAAGGTAAATGTTGCCCTTACGGCCCTCTATTAAACTATTCTTTCTCAAATATTTCAACTCTTCATCAGTTAAAGGCTTCTTCTTTTGCACCTTATCAAGTAGGATAATATCATTCAACGATAAATCTTCGCTTCTTGCTAAAATACGGGCATATTCCATATCAAGCACTTTCCCAACCAAATCAACCTGAACCCTTGAATTATCAATATCGTAATCAGGAAGAGGAAAATACCGCTTTGCCTGAATGTTGAACATTTTTCTTATTCCTCCACCTTCTGTATCTACCATTTTTAAATTGAACATCGCACCGACTAAAAATGGGTTTCGATATGTTTCTTCTGGAATGTCTTTCTTCACAACCTCTTCAACAGAACCAGGAATAAAACTACCCTTATTGCTAAAAGTTAGACTATCCGGCCGTTCGATAACATTTATACGACCTCCTAACTCGTAATCCTGATGAGCGATAGAATTATTTAATGCCTCCCTTA
>CALIHL010000011.1 GCA_938022935.1 uncultured Saprospiraceae bacterium | reverse complement strand
GCGGTAGAGAAGGTGCAGTAAGGATAAGAAGAGGATGATGATGAACACCAACTTTCCTAGATATTGGTATGTACTGATTGTCATCTCATTATTTCAATTAGATCTTTCTGGACAATCAAACTTTAGCATAGATGGTTTTGTTATTGATAGTTTAGATCAAGGCATTGAGTTGGCGACAGTTCTTTTGTTGCAAGAGAAGGACTCTGTGATGGCTGGATTTTCTGTAACCAATCCAAAGGGAAGGTTTAAGATTAATGACGTTGCAGAAGGATCCTATATTTTAAATGTTACGTTCTTAGGTTATAAGGATATCAACAAACCGGTTAGTGTGACAAAGAATGTTGACTTAGGGAAGTTGATCTTGACCTACACCAATCAGACGCTTGATGACATCATCGTAAGCGCTTCACACATCCCGATTAAAATCAAAGACGATACCATACAGTACAACGCAGAAGCGTTCAAAACACGACCAGCTGACAATGTAGAAGAGTTGCTTAAGAAACTACCTGGTATCGAAGTAGAAGACGACGGTACTATAAAAGCACATGGAGAAGAAGTTGAAAATGTATTTGTAGATGGTAAAGAGTTCTTTGGGAATGATCCGACCATAGCCACCAAGAATTTGCCAGCTGATGTTGTAGACGATGTTCAAGTCTATGACAGAAAGTCTGATATGGCGGAGTTCTCTGGAGTCGATGATGGAGAACGATCTAAGACTTTAAACTTGGTTTTAAAAGAAGATAAAAAGGCTGGATACTTTGGCAATGCAAGTGCAGGATATGGCACCGATGATCGCTATGATTCTAAAGTAAATGTAAATCGATTTACCAAGAATACACAACTCTCTGCTATCGGCATGTTCAATAATGTAAACAAACAAGGCTTCTCATTTAGAGAGTCTATGGACTTTATGGGTGGTATCGGTGCTATGATGAGTGGAGGACGATCTTCTTCAGGCATTCCTATTTCTTCTTCATTGGGCAAGGGGTTTGTTAACACGAAAGCGGGTGGTCTAAATTATAATGTAGATGTAGGAAAAAACCTGGACATCAACTCCAGCTACTTTTATAATGGTATCGAGAACATCATTCACCAGGAACTTAGCAGACAGAATATAAGCTCAAGAGGAGGCTTCAACACAGATCAAATCGCAGACCTTGAAAGTGCAAATAACAATCATGCACTTAATTCAAAAATAGAAGCAAAGATCGATAGTACCCAAAGGATATTGGGACGTGTTAGTTTAGGATGGAATAACGCTAACTCCACAAGTGAAAGCAGTTCTGATAACTTCTCAGAGGCTGGTCGTCTGGTTAGTGGAGGTGTCTATGACAACAGCTCTGCCGGAGATAGTAAGAATGCGAGTCTAAGTATGACTTACATGAAGAAGCTCGCTAAGCCTGGAAGATTGATCTCTGTAAATGGTGGATGGAGTATCAGAGATAGGAATGACTTTGGTCTACTCAATACTGTCAATTTAATTGTGAGAGACTTGATCTTGACACCTGATACATTAAAGCAAGAACAAGATCAGATCAATAAGCAGTATAATTATAATTTCGGATTGTCATATACTGAGCCGCTTAGTAATGGACGCTATCTCTCATTGAATGCTTCGAGGAGGAATAATAGGAACGATTTTGATAAAGATTTTTATGATCTACTCGATCAAAACGACCTTAGAGAGCTCAATGAAGAACTGAGCAACAATTATAAACGTAACTACTCTTACAGTAGAGTTGGTCTGAGCTATAAGTTGAATAAAGGTAAGTCTAACTTAAGCACTGGTTTTAATTTACAACAGTCTGATCTCCAAGGCCAACTAAGGGATGAAGGAACAGATATCAGTCAGAGTTTTGTCTTTGTGTTGCCTAGTCTTAACTATGATTATCAAATCAGCAGTGGTCGTCGCTTTTCGGTAAGATATCGCACCAGTGTGAACGAGCCTTCTCTTGAACAATTGCAGCCATTAGTAGACAACTCTGATCCACTTAATATTTATGTTGGCAATCCTGATTTGCAGCCTTCATATAGACATTCGTTAAACTTAAATTATAATAGCTATAGCCAGTTTAGCGGAATCGGTTTCTTTCTGCGCGGTCGTATGACATATACTAACAACAGCATCACCAATACGAGATTTGTAGATGCCTTCTTCGTGCAAACAACAACACCTGTCAACACCGATTATTCCTTTAGCTCTTCACTCAACCTAAACTTCAATGCTCCACTAAGATTTATAAAGCAAAATCTTAGACTTTCAAGTTCTTTCTCTTACTCTGACAACATTTTATTTGTGAATCAAGTAGAGGATCATGCGAAGAGAATTAGTGAAAGAATAAGGCTTTCATTGACTAATTGGAATCAAGATGTTGTAGAAGTCGAAGTAGGAACACGATTGGGCATCAACAATACATCTTACACTGAAGCGAGTAATCTTAACCAGTCTTACTTAGATCTTGAATACTTCACTAATATAGAAATTGATTTTAAGAAGGATTGGAATTTTAGCACATCGCTCAGGCACAAGACTTTTTCTACAGAAGATTTTGGAGGCCAAGCGGATATCACACGTTTAGAAGCATCGGTTTCAAAAGTATTCCTTAAGTCAAAGAAGCTCCGTGCTGAGTTGACCGCATTTGATATACTAAATCAGAATAGAAACATCACCAGATCTTCTAATCTTAACTACATCCAAGATGAGCGTATCGAGTCAATCGGGAGATACTTTATGATAAGTTTGTCTTATTCTTTCTCTGGATTTGGTGCTCAGTCTACCGGTAGAGGAGGCAGACAAGGAGGTTTTAGAGGTCGATAGGTTTAGGACTCAAGAGACCTAATCTCTTCTAGTGTTGATACACCCATTTGGGTCATGTTATTTTTTAGATCGCCAGCCATCACTTCACAAACGTGATCAGGGCCTAGTGCTCCGAGTGCTGCCACACCATAGATAAAAGCTCTGCCCAGTAATACAAAGTCAGCACCTAAATGAATTGCTTTGAGGATATCAAGACCAGTTCTGATACCACTATCAAAGATGATGGGGCATCTGTTATTCACTTGTCTTACAATTGCTGGTAAAAGTTCAATTGCACTTGCTGCTCCATCAAACTGCCTGCCACCATGATTGGAAACACCAATAGCATCTACGCCTAGCTTGATGCATTCTTCTGCATCAAGTGGATGGAGTATTCCTTTGATGATGACATCGCCTTTCCAATCATCACGGATGCGCTTGCAGTAATCCCAAGATAAGTTACCACCCATCTGACCATCTACAAAAGCTCCTACCGAAATCAATGATCGAAAAGTAGCATACTCTCTGACAGTTCTAAGTGTTGGCAATCCTCTCTTTAAAGTCTTGGCTGTCCAAGTAGGATGTGTAATGCCTTGCCAGATCAAGTTGGGAGTTATCTTAGGAGGCATAGTCATGCCTGCTCTTTTGCTTCTTTCGCGTCTACTCGGAGCAGGTATATCTACTGTGACGACAAGTGTTCTGTATCCTGATTGCCATGCGCGATCCATAATAGTCTTGCACAACTCCGGTTCTCTTGGTGTATACAATTGAAACCAGCCAAGGTCTTTGGCAATCGGGCCAACCGTCTCTGGCGTTTCTGTAGCTACAGTACTTAATGTAACTGGTATATTGTAACGTTGTGCAGCTTCAGCTAAAAGTACTTCTGCTTGTGGCCACATAAGTCCTGTGAGTCCAATCGGTGCAATACCAAATGGTGCGTCATAAGTCTTACCACAAAGAGTGGCCTTGATTGAAGGGCTGAGTTGTCCTTTGCAAAAGCGAGGAGTGAGCGAGATGCTTTTAAAAGCTTCTGTATTTCTGTGAAGTTGGTGTTCTTCTCCTGTTCCTGTTTCTAAGTAAGCCCAAGACACATTAGGCATTCTACTTTTAGCTTTCGCAGCTAAGTCAGAGATTGCTGGATACTTGTTTTGTAGATATGCTCGCTTGTCTTCGTATGACATGTCTTACAATTGGTTGTTAAAAAAGATCAATGTATCAGAAAGGTGTCGCTCCCAATAACTCCATTCATGTGCTCCTTCATTCTCGTGGTAAGAGTGTGTGATTCCTGCTCCTTCTAATTGTTGATGAAGCTTTCGATTGTAATCTATTAGAATATCCGATGTTCCACAATCAAAACGAAAGGAGCCAATCTTTTCTTTCTTCGCTACAATAGTTTGAAACACATCTTCATTAGTACTGGTTTCTTGTTTGTAATTAACAATGTCTTCTTCAACAAACATTGACATTTGTTCTAATGAAGTAATAGCACTTAGTCCCGAAAATGATTTGTAAATCTCAGGATATTTGGCGCCAAGCCTTAGTGCTCCAAAGCCTCCCATCGACAGGCCTGCTAAGAAGTTAATTGTGGATTTTTTAGCTTGTGGTATGTGTAGCTTAATGGCATCAATAACATCAGATACAATCCACTTTTCAAAATTATAATTATTGTGCGGTAGGTAAGCTGAGCCGTCACCCCACAATCCATCAGATGGCATAGCTATAATCATAGGTGTTATAATACCTGACGCAATCATGCGTTGCGCTGTTAGATGTGCACCAGCGCCTCCACTCCAAGAATTGGAACTTCCATAGACGCCATGCAGTAGTGTTACAATAGGAAGATCGGTTCTGTCAGTTTTTGGCACATAGAGACAGATGTTGCCTCGACCTTTTAAGTGATCAGCCTTGACAGTCATATACCTCAAGCCATCACGCTCAAATCTTGGATCTGATATCCTAACTGTTCTAAATCTCTCCATATCTACCTGTGATGATGACTAAAGTAGTCAAATTGCTTGATTCACAATGTGCATAGCCAATAGATAAGACCTTTGAAGAGAATGAAGCTGTCTAAGAAAAACAAATAGTACAATTCACTATTGGTCTTCTTCAGACCAATAGTTACGATCAGTTGTATAGTGAGTAGGGATATTATACTAGCAAAAAGAATGAGACTATAATATCCTAAATAGAACAACAAGCCGGCAGATAAGGCCGCAATAAGGATACATGCTATCAATAATGACTTAAGCTTTGTAAGTCCCAAGGTATTGGCCAAGTTACTTACTTGCGCTTTCTGATCGAGCTCTTGATCTCTCACGTCAAATGGTAAGGTTAGGGCAAAGATGAAAAAAAAGTGCTCCGCAAAGAGCAAGGAAATCAAACGGACATCCAAGTTGTCTAAGACTGTCAAAATGGGAAGTGTAGCCCAGACCATACTGATTAAAACGATCTTACTAACCCCAATATCACGCAGTCTTTTTCTAAATATCAAAGGCATGATATAACCTATACTAATGATGCCAGAGATGACTAGTGCTAATTGTGTGGCTCTTCCTAACAAAAAGAAAGTAAGGAGTGATATAGGTAAGCTTATCGCTATCATGAAGAGAAGTGAAGTGCTCTTTTCGATTGCAAAAGAGTATCGACTCTGTCCTTGGATATTCATCTTTGCACTACTGAAGAGTCGATGGCAAGTATAAACGAACATCGTAGCAGTCGCGACATGTACAGCCAATAAGGTATCAATGACACCAGTAAAAAATATGGCGCTACCACAATACAACACAAGGGCGCATATCGAGATGTGCCAATGAACATAGACGTAGTACTTAAGAACACTATTCACTTACCATCAAAGGTAAGTCAAAGACATGTCTGGTGTTATGTCAAGTAGTGTGTGATACATGAGCTCGACAACGTGTCTGATGTCATCTTTGTGTGCCATCTCAACCGTCGTGTGCATGTAGCGCAATGGAAGAGAAATCAAACAAGATGGTATGCCGTCACGCGAATATGCAAAGGCATCTGTATCTGTACCTGTACTTCTAGAAGAAGCTGATCTTTGGAAAGGTATCTTCTTTTTATTAGCAACTTCGATAACCTTATTCAGCACGTTATAATGCACAGCAGGTGCGTAAGTCAAAACTGGACCTTTGCCACAAGCGTTATTGCCGTCTCTTTTGGGTTTGAGCATCGGCGTTGTTGTATCGTGACAGACGTCTGTTACGATAGCAATATTTGGGTTTAACCTATGAGCAATCATCTGTGCTCCTCTAAGTCCGATCTCTTCTTGTACAGCATTGACAATGTGCAATGTGAATGGCAGTGACTTTTTATTTTTCTTCAGTAGACGTGCTACTTGCGCTATTGCAAAACCTCCAGCTCTGTTGTCCAAAGCGCGGCCAGCATACCAATCTGATCCGATCTCTCCCAGCTCATCATTGAAGGTGATGATGTTGCCGACATGGATACCCATCTTTTCCACTTCTTTAGGATTTTTAGCTCCGACATCTACAAAGATGTTTTGCATGTTGGGTGCAAGGTTGGCGTCCTTGCCTTTTCTAACATGGATAGCTGGCCAACCAAATACTCCTTTGACAATCCCAGTATCGGTATGAATGTTGACCCATTTACTTGTAGCGATCATATGATCAGAGCCACCGTTACGGATCACACTGATGAATCCTTCTTCTGAGATGTAATTAACAAACCATGAGATCTCATCTGCATGTGCTTCGATCACTACTGAAAACTCCTGACCAGGGTTGATCGTACCATATACAGTACCATAATTATCTTGATCCCACTCATCGATGTAAGGCTTAAGGTAGTCTAACCATATCTTCTGGCCGCTGGTTTCTCTTCCAGTTGGTGATGTGTTGTTGAGGTATTTATATAAAAATGCTTCGGTTGATTTGTCCCAGATTTTCATACGCTTTTGTACGTTTTAATCCTATCGGATTAGATGATTGAAATTTTAACTAATTGGTTGAATGGCAATGGCAATTATGTTAACAGAATTGGTCAGACCAAGCCTGAGGGTTTTTGCGCCATTCTGATAATGAGGCGAGTTGATCTGCAGTCAAGGTGCCAAGTTCATCAGCTGCCTGTAGGAGTGCAGCATAATTAGATATAGTGAAGTAAGGACATGATGCCTTCTCAAAGTTTTCTTTTGCTTTTGGTAGGAGGTATGTAAAGATCGCAGCAACACCTACTACTTCGATGCCTGCATCTCTTAAGACTTGTACTGCCTCTATACTGCTTCCGCCTGTAGAGATTAAATCCTCTACTACAAGGCATATGTCACCTGCAGCATATTGGCCTTCTATCTGATTACGAGCGCCATGCTTCTTAGCACTGGATCTTACATAGATGAAAGGTAGTTCTTGATGATCTGCTATCAACGCTCCATGAGCGATCCCGGCCGTGGCAACACCTGCTACTTTGCTGTAATTCCATTTGGCGGCAGCTTGATCAGCTAAGGTCTTTTTTATGTTACTTCTTAGAGTTGGATGCGACAAAGTCATACGATTATCACAGTAGATCGGGGACCTGAGCCCTGAAGCCCAAGTAAATGGATCATCGGGTTGAAGTTTAATAGCATTTATTTTGAGGAGTTCCTTCGCAACTTCGATTTCTGAAAGCATCTTTACAGGATAATTAACTGGACGGCGAATGTACAAAATATGCTACAATGATAAGGTGATAAAGCTTGCACATATCGATCTGGATGCGCACTTAACTCAGACTGATAAATCTCACCTCATCGTACACTATCCAGGGCGTGTCAAGTTTATTTTACAGTACCTTGATAATATCGAGAAGAACAAGAACCTGAAGCACCTATATATTCTCGCTCCAGACGTTGAAGCGTTGAAAAGAGACTTCTTTTCTCAGTTTAAGATTGTCAAGGCTGCTGGAGGATTAGTGATCAACAAGCATGGCAAAGTGCTCTTTATCTTTAGAAGAGGTCATTGGGATTTGCCGAAAGGCAAAATGGAAGAAGGTGAAACGAAAAGAATCTCAGCGCAAAGAGAAGTCATAGAAGAAACGGGCTTGTCAAAAGTCGCTATCACCCAAAAGTTGACCAATACATATCACATCTATCGTGGCCAGTCATCTAACAAGCGGATCTTAAAGCCGACGTACTGGTTCTTGATGCATGCCAAAGGAAGTAAAGTAACGCCGCAAGTAGAAGAAGACATAGAGAAGGTCGAGTGGAAGAAGCTGACACTAAAAACTATGGAGGACTTGACTCCGATCTATAGCAACATCAAGGATGTCTTAAGGAGTTACTTAAGTCTTATAGAATAGTACTTCCGTCAAATAGTCTAACCATTTTTCAAGCCAAGTATAATGGCAAAAGTCTCTTGCACATCATCATCACTGACGATAAGTGTTATCTCATGCGAGGTAGATAAGACTTCCACGAGATTGATGCCTTTCCAAGCTAACTTCTTTAATATAATGTAGTAGACTCCATAGGTGTCGAGATTAGCAGGAGGTAGTTTAACTGATACAGCGGCAAGGTTATGTCTGCTGGTGATTGCTACTTCTTTTGCGAATATCTCTTTAACCTTTGTACCCAGCGAATCACTACAGATCAAAGTCGTCTCGTGTACTCCTTTACATGAACTATAGAAGTGACTCTTGTCTTCTTCCAGATAAGCCAAGAGGCTGCTTTGGGACTTTAAGAGGGTTGCGCTATTGCGAAATGTAAAGTCTGCAAGATTTGACCGGACGTTAATATCACCGAGTTGCTTCATAAAGCTTGATATCGACTTATCCAACTGCTCTACGGGATTAAGCGGGAGTCGCTTGATGGCCATACCGATGGCACCGATGCTGACGGGTTCTTTCATTTTTCGCTCAATCTCAGCTTGTAGAAGTCTGGCTAGTGAAGAGACATTAACGATTCCAGCATGCATGGCTTCTGATACAAAAGGTGATCGGTTGATTTCTTGTTCTACTACTTGGCTTAATGTCATTGTGTTAAAATATTAACACAATGTGTAAAATATGTGTTTAAAAAACAAATTTGATAAAGCAGATATGCGTTAGAACTACTTTTGTGGTATCAATAAATGATTATGCAGGTATTAAAGTTTGGTGGGACATCAGTAGGGACAGCGGATCGCATGAACGAAGTGATTGATATCCTTGAGAAGAAGAATGGAGCGCAGATCGTGGTGCTTTCAGCTATGTCAGGAACCACTAATCAACTTGTATCAATCAACGAGGCCATTAGAACTAATCATAAGGACAAGGCACAGCAACTTGTGGATGAGTTAGAATCAAGGTATACTAGAGTCTTGACAGATCTCTATCCAGAAAAGCAAGATAGAGATAGAGGCAGGACATTATTGAGTTCTTCTTTTGAAGTACTGCGATCAAAACTTAAGTCGTCATCATTTGACGCGGTAGATGAGAAAGAAGTATTAGCTCAAGGAGAGTTGATATCCACTCGACTGTTTACTTTGATTTGTGAGATTCGTCTAGTTGCTGTTGCTTTGATTCCAGCGTTGGAGTTTATGCGTACTAATGAGCGTAGTGAGCCAGATATGAAGCTCACTTCTGAACTAATCCAACCTTGGTTAGAAACAATAGATGATGATATTCAGATCTTGATCACTCAAGGATATATCTGTAGAAATCATAAAGGCGAAGTGGACAATCTACAACGAGGAGGAAGTGACTATACTGCAACGATCATAGGAGCAGCCATCCAAGCTGACGAAGTACAGATATGGACTGATATCGATGGTGTGCATAATAACGATCCACGATTAGTCAAAGACACTCGACCGATTAGAAACCTATCTTATCGAGAAGCCGCAGAGTTGGCTTACTTTGGTGCTAAGATCTTGCATCCAACCTGTGTACTGCCAGTTGAGAAAGCCAATGTACCGCTGCGACTAAAGTGTACGATGGATACGGCTGCACCAGGAACCTTGATCAGTACTGAGACAAGTAATAGTGCTATTACTGCATTGGCTGCAAAAGACGGTATCACAGCTATAAAGATACAGTCCCATAGGATGTTAAACGCTTATGGTTTTCTAACTAAAGTGTTTCAAGTATTTGAAAATCATCGTACATCAGTTGATATGATTACTACTTCAGAAGTTGCTGTATCTCTGACTATAGATGACACAGAACACCTGGAGTCTATACTGGCTGATTTGAGAGTGTTTGCAGAAGTAGAGGAGAAGGCTGGATATGCGATCGTTTGTATCGTTGGCAACGCTCTTTACGATGATAGCGAGCATATCGATAAGATTTTCAGTGCTTTAAAGAAGATCCCAGTTAGAATGGTCTCGATGGGAGGAAGCCGTTACAATGTTTCAATTCTTGTAAAGTCTACTCTTAAGAAAGAAGCACTTATCGCTTTGAATAGTTTGTTTGCTGTACATTCAGTCGCTATCCTTAACTAAGCAAGATCTTTATTTTTCATTAGCTTCACTTTTCACTACTCTTTAATATTCTCAGATGAATATAAGACCTGTTCAGAGAACTGATATGTCAAGATTGGTAAAGCTAATGATAGCGTTTGCTCGTTATGATGGCTCTGAGGGAGGGATCAATATCGATAGCGAGAAGTTAGAAGAAGTCTTGTTTTCTGATAAACCCGAGTTGTGTTCGATTGTTGCAGAAGAGAATGGAACAGTGGTTGCCTTTTTGAACTACTTCTATAATTACTCATCATTTGAATTAAAGAAGTGTATATGGATAGAAGATGTTTTTGTAGAAGATACCTCAAGAAGGAAAGGACTGGGTGAGGCCCTTTTTAACTATGTAAAGCAAGAGGCAAAAGCTTCAGACTGTGCAAGAGTTGAGTGGTTGGTAAGAAGAAACAATCAATTGGGGATAGACTTTTACAACAAGATAGGGGCAGAGGTTGATGATGGCACTATTTACGTGAAGTGGAAGTTGTAGTTTCTTATGATGACTATTGATTATTATTCTGCTTTAGCGTTCACCCAGTCTATGGCTTTAGAAAGCGCTTCGTTATAATTGCAAGCATCAAAGTGAGACCTTCCTTTTATGGCTTTCCATTTTATATCTGCACCTTTCTTTTTGTACTCTTTTATAAAGTTGTGGGTAGTGTTGATGTCTAAGAGTTCATCATCTTTGCCATGAATGGCATATGCAGGGAGCTTTATCTCTCCATCCGATTGATATGCTGATGCTATTGGAATGGCAAATGAAAATAGATCAGCATAATGCTCGCTAATATACCAGCTCATGTTGCCTCCATCACTATAGCCTGTTACGGTTGCTCTTTCCTTTCTTACAGGAAGTGAACTATACACTGAGGTCATAATGTCTATATTCAGTTGCTCATTGTCAATTGTGAACCAAGTAGAACCTCGCGCATCTGGTATGATTACGATTGCATCTTGATTAGTGTAAGCAGGAATGATTAAACACTTTGCAAACTCTTTAAAAGTTGGCGTTGTGCTTGACCAATGAAGTGCCAAAGCGAAAGAAGCTGATTGGTCCTTTTCTAATTTAGGAACATAGAGCCCATATGAGAATTCATTGTCGCTTCGATCTTTGTCTTTTATGACTTTGTAATCACTCTTCGATAAATCAATGTCTTCTATAGACTGAAGTATATAAATAGACATGTCTTGATTGTTTGATTGTGCAGAAGAGCTAAATGAGAAATAGCAAAAAACTAACAGCAAGAATGCTTTCAATGAACTCATGCTTTTATAACGATTCAATCGGACGTGTTGCATATGTCACGCATTAGCATGTCTGAGTTGAGTCGGAGGATTTATAGATTGTGTAAGGCGTGATACGACTATCATAGTTGCCAATCCCGACAGCATAGCTAAAGTTCTAAATGGAAAAAGAACTACGCCATCTTCGATCATCGGATATGGTATCACCGTTGGTATATGTAAGATGTTGTCTCCACCTCCAAATCTTAACACAGCCGCAACTGCAAGTCCTGCAAGTGCTCCTGTTCTATTAGCTTTCTTGTCAAACATAGCAACAACCAACGCAGGAAACAAGAGACAGTAGACTAAATCACTGCACAGATACCACAGAGCATAAACGCTTTCTACTCTTAAAGAGATAACTGTAGCAGCTATGCCTATGATGACTATTGATCTCTGAAGTATGGACTTTAGTTTTTGTGGATTGGCGTTTGGTTTGATGAGTGGGCGATAGACATTCCAAACGGCGAGACTACTGGCACTGAGCATCGAAGAATCAATAGATGACATGACTGCTGCTGCTATGGCTCCAAGACCAATCAGTGCAATGACTCCAGGCGTAAGATATTGGAAGACATAGGGTAGTGTGCTTGCGGCATTCTCAGGTCCTGATAAACCTAAGCTTGACCAATCGACAGTTGCCCCTACCATACCTGTAAGAGCCGCAGGTACAGCAACTACGATACAGATGAGTCCCGCGAAGATTGATAACCACATGGCTGATCGTTCACTTCGTGCGGAGAGTACTCTTTGGAAGTATACCTGCCAAGGGATGCCGCCAAAGATCAAAAGCAGCGCATAGTCTAACCAATTCCAAAAGTAGTTGCCCATGCTGTCCTTATCAGGGATGATACTGGCACTGTCACCCATAACGACACCATAATCTTGAATCAAGGTAGAAAGACCTCCTACATGACTTAGTATGAATGGAATCACTAAGCACATACCCAGGATGATGAGACCTAACTGAAACACGTCGGTAAAAGCCACAGACCATAAACCACCGATAGTAGTATACAAGATGGCTATAGCCGCGGAGACGATGATTGAAGTCTGCGTATCCAAACCTATAATGACAGAAAAGGTAGTACCCAAGGCCGTTAGAATAGCGGCTATCCAGAACACCTCACCTAATAGGGCAGGAATGAAAAACAAGCCTGTTGCTTTATGTCCAAAACGCTGAGAAAGCGGATCCAACATCGTCTTAAATTCCAGTCTGCGCATCTTGCGCGCAAAAAAGAGCCCCCCAATAATCAGACTAAGACCATATCCCCAAGGCGCCTGAACCCAGACAAGACCGCTGGTAGCAGCAGCTTCAGCTGTTCCATTGATATAGCCACCACCGATCCATGTTGCAGCCATCGTAAACATCGCTATCCACAAAGGGAGCTTTCGCCCAGCCAATAAGAAAGAGTCGTTGGCAGAAGATAGTCCGGGATCATCTTCTACAGTTCCTTTGCCTGATGACCAGATGCCTATAACAAAGATCATCACATAGAATATAAGCACTATCGTAAGTCCGAGCCAGTTGATCTCACGTTCTTGGAAGTATGCTATACCAATTAACCCGACGACCAAAGCGGCGAAAAGAAGATATATATTTCTTGATGCTTTGGACAATCTCAATTTTGATACATTCGGCTTTCTAAGGATGTAAATGTAACTTATTATCAAGTCTCCAACACTCTTACAGTCCATATTCGCATGGGGCGTTCATCTTTTTACGGCGTCGGGTTTATTGGCTGCATTTATGGCGATCATAGCGATAGATCAAGAGGCCTTTCGGACCTGCTTTTTATGGTTGATCGTTTGTTTTGTGATTGATAGTCTCGACGGCACTTTTGCCAGGATGGCTAAAGTAGAGGAAGTCTTGCCTGGCATGGATGGAAAGACAATAGACTTTGTCATTGACTTTGCATCCTATGCGTTGATACCTGCATACTTCTTTTATAAGGCTGACATGGCAAGTCCCAAGATGATGATGCCAGCACTGGCGATCATATTGTTATCCTCCGCTCTGTACTATGGAAAGAAAGGTATGGTCGAAGATGAGCAGTACTTCATTGGATTTCCTGTACTCTGGAACTTCGTAATCTTCTATCAATACTTCATCTTCCACAATAACCAGACACTGAACATAGTGTCTGTTATTTTTTTTGGCATCTTGCACTTTGTGCCTTTAAAGTTTGCTTACCCAAGTCGAACAAAGCGGTTCTTCTGGTTACACTTGGTATTTTCACTACTCGGAGTGGGAGGCGCGTTATATGGCTTGATACAATATCCGGACTATCATCCGTGGACTGATATCTGCGCTATAGTTGGAGCAGTATATTTTAGTCTATTTGCAATTGCGGATACTTTTAGAAAACCTACTACTTAGTCAGTTCGACTGCAAAGGAGAATTCTATTCGCTTAGAGCCTCAACTAGTTTTTTGATGATTCTCCAATCACCGCCCCATAGCATTCTTATAATCTGCTGTGACTAACTTGAAGCCTTTACTGGATACTTTCTTTACTTCCCACTTAGACTTTTTGCCATCTTCAGCACGCTTTGTCTCAGAGTACATGAGCATGCCCTTAATGTCGTATTCTGGGTGTTCTTTGTAGAAGTTAGGAGACATCTCCTCTAAGATATTTCCAAATGTATCTTGCCAGTCAAAGGGAAGATCAGTAGTTACAAAGAATTCTCCCTTGTCTTCATCTGCTTCGTATTTATAACCTTGAGACTGATAGCCAGCTACTTTCTTAGATTTATTGATTTTTTCAAATTTGAAGGGCTTGCTCATCTCTTTTTCCATCTCCACTTTTGCAAATGCGCCAGCCATCTTCATTACGTTTGGGATTGCCATGACCGTCTTGTCTTGCTTGTTGAACATCACGACCTTATCGGCTTCGAAATCAAAAACCATAATAACTTCTTTTTTGCCGTCCTTTTGCTCCATGGCAAATACATTTTGAGAAGGAGCCACCAGCATGCGCATGCTATTCGATTTCTTTTCTCCAAAGTCTGTTACTGCGATATCTAAAGTATGCTCAAAATTATAAGACTCAGGCAGCTCAACATTGCCATACATGCCACCCAGGATAGCTTGCATCATCTCGCCCTGCTTCTCTGGATCGCCTTCGTACTCAGAGTCATCGTATTCTTTTCCGTATTCCTCTTCATAAGATCTTCGGAACATCTCTTCAAAGGCATTGTCGATTGGCTTCATAGCTCGACGAGCTATCTCTTCACTCAGTTCTTCTACTACTTTATCCTCAAGGCGTTGCTCAATTTTATCTTGAACTCGATTTTGAAGTTTCTTAAAGAGCTGTGCTTCTGTTGTTGAAATGGCGGTGACTACAATGAACAGAGATAAGAACAGTGATTTCATTTGTACGTGATGTTGTTGATTCAAAGATATGGTTAACAAAAGGGTGAAGCCTCACGGTTTACAGTGATTTTCAACTACCATAAGTTGGCCTTTCTAAGTAAGAAGATACATCGACTTCATCATTGATACTTATAGCCCCTTCATCGATAGGTACAGCATGAACCCCAAAAATAATTCCACCGCGAGGACCTTTTCTATATTTTGATAGGGTCGTAAGTGGTTCTTTGTTTTCATGTTTCTCTTTAGTTATAGGATCAATAGTTGTAAATACACATCGCTCACATTGCTGTATAATCCGTAAAGTAGTTGAGCCAACCTTGACGATATCCCAATTGTCTTCAGCAAAGGCATCTGCGTCTTTGATAATGATATTAGGTCTGAATCGATCCATCAATATCGGGTCTTCAAGACGATTGTTTAAGTCTTTCAGAGAAGCTTCAGTTATGATTAGTATGGGAGCTTGATCAGAGAAAGCTACTACATCGCCAGTACGACCACCGTGCTTCTCAAGAACAGGCCGCACTTGTGCGGTATTTACCTTGAGTAATCTACAACTCTTGCCGATAAACTCAGAAAACCAGTTATCAATGGCAGAACTAACTGCAGAGCCATAGGCATCATAACTGAAGATTTTGACTTGTTCGGGCTGAGTTGATGTGGTTTCTCCGTCAGATAAATCAGCTATCAGGACATCATCATGGTACACCATACAATTAGATGATGTTAATGTACATCGGATATCCAAGAGCTCAGGATGTTGCCGACCGGTGAGTACTTGTCCATCCTCTCCATACAAGGCCCATCGGCGATCATGATCAAAACCATACTTGCTGACCTGACCACTTTGTAAGGAGATAGGAGAAGTTGATTTGATAGGGTAGATGTGAAGCCCGCTTACTTTCATATTCAAGTGACTTTTGGCCATAGATAATGATATTTATATCTAATATTTGCATCCTGATTACTTTTATCCTTTATTATGAAAATGAAGAAGTACGGCTTGATAGGATATCCTTTGTCACACTCCTTTTCTCCGGGCTATTTTGCAGTGAAGTTCGAAGAGAGCGAGATTGCTGACTGTAGATATGACCTATATCCCTTAACGGAAATAGCTGAATTTGAGGATATACAGGACTGTTTAGGGATTAACGTGACGATACCATACAAAGAGCAAGTGATACCTTATCTTGATGAACTCAGTGAAGAGGCAAAAGTCATCGGTGCAGTCAATACGATACGGTTCTTAGATGGAAAAAAGATTGGGCATAATACGGATGCCTACGGATTTGCTAATGCACTATCACCACTCTGGGAAAGCAAAAAGCAGCCGACTAAGGCACTTGTCCTTGGTACTGGCGGAGCGGCAAAGGCTGTTTGGTATGTATTGGATCAGTTGGGTATTAGCTATAAGAAAGTTTCAAGAACCAAAGGAGACATAACTTATGGAGAACTAACTCCAGAGACTATAAAAGAACACCACCTGATAGTCAACACAACGCCACTTGGAATGTCTCCAAATGATGACACATGTCCTGAGTTGCCCTATGATGGGATTACTTCTGATCATTATCTTTATGATCTTGTTTACAACCCTGAGAAAACTCTATTTTTATCTCAAGGAGCATCTCGTGGAGCCGTGATCAAAAACGGTTATCAGATGTTAGAGTTACAAGCAGATAGATCCTGGGAAATATGGAATTCTTAATCACCTAACTTGTCAATGAGCAAAAAAGATAACGAGCTTACTTATCCTGATTTTACCAATACGGAGATAGCCTTTAGGAACAAGTCTAACCGAGACCTCAAAGAGACCAAGAAGTTATTTCAGATGATGAACAATGGTCAACTTGTGGATATAGGCTCTGGTTTGGCTAAGATGGCTCTTAAGTTGAAACTGCCCTTTGTGCAGTCCGTTATGAAGCGTACCATCTTTAAGCAGTTCTGCGGTGGTGTTAATCTTATGGATTGTCAAGATGTGATAGATCATCTGTATGCTAACAATACGCTTACAGTCCTTGATTATGGTGCAGAAGCCAAGACTGAAGAAGAAGATCTTGATGCAGCCGCACAAGAACTTTTCTCTGCTGTAGAGTTTGCTGCTTCTAACAACTCAGTCCCCGTAGTTGTATCAAAGTTGACAGCTTTAGTTGATAATAACCTGTTGATCAAAAAACAACATAAGCACCCTTTAAGTCTAGGAGAAACTAAGCAGTTTGATAAGTTCTTGAAGAGGATCAACGATGCTTGCGCGAGAGCTCATGAGCTGGGCGTTGGTATATTCATAGATGCAGAAGAAAGCTGGATGCAAGATGCTATGGACGAGATTGTAGTTGAGCTAATGAAGTCTTTCAATAAGGACAAGGTAACAGTTTACAATACTTATCAGATGTATCGGCATGACAAGTTAGAACAACTTAGATCAGACTATCTCAATGCACATAATGATGGTTACAAGCTTGGAGCTAAGTTAGTTCGAGGGGCTTACATGGACAAAGAAAGAGAAAGAGCAGAGGAGATGGGCTATCCTTCTCCTATTCAACCTGATAAGGAGTCTACGGATAGAGATTATAACGAAGCACTTATGTTTTGCTTAGATCGATATGAAGAGATTGCATTTTGCAATGCTACTCACAATTTGAAAAGTGTAAAAC
>CALIHL010000010.1 GCA_938022935.1 uncultured Saprospiraceae bacterium | reverse complement strand
CAAATGTCCGAGCGACTTTTGAAATTAGAAGAAAAGTAGATTTTCGTTATTTAACATTAAAAGGAGCGCTTACATCAAGTGCTCCTTTTTTACATCATTACTCACCATACCAAGCTTCCAAGACTTCCATCGCTTCACTACGTTGTGGGGTAAAGTAGACAGGTGGCCTCATCTTTCGATTACGCTTTTGGGCCCATTCTTTTCTTCTCTTATCTCTGGCTAAGAAGTACTCTGATTCCTCATTGTGCTTATAAGTAGTGTGAAACCACTTCCATATAAATATGCCATCCATCCATGACTCATGCCACAGTGACTCAAACATCGCTTCATAACAGATCTTTTGCGTTTCATCAGAGACAATCATTGACTCATCAGAGTTTTGCGGCCACGTCCATGGTTCATGAGCCGCATCAGCTGTATTCTTATAACCTATTTCTGTAAAAACAATCTTCTTATTATACTTTTTTGAAAGTTTAGCTAAGCTTGACTTGTGCTTAGACCATCCTTTTATAAGATCTTTCTTACTGGGATATTCTTTTTTAGAAAGTGGAAAGTAGCCTTGAATACCGATGTAATCGAGGTCATCCCAGAACTTCACATCATCATACTCCTTGTACCAATTAGCCGCATAAGTAAGATCACCATCGTACACTTTTCTAATCTCCCTTATGATCTCTCGCCACTGCTCTGTGCGTTTGATAGTCTGGTGCAACTCTGTACCGATACATAGGGACTCGATCTTACACTCCTGAGCCAGCTTAGCATAACGCAACATCCAATCTTTATAACTTTCAAACCAAGATGCCCAGTCTTTCTCATTATTCATCTCAATGTCTTGGCGCCACTTTCCATCATCGGTACGCAGCCAGATATGTGGCTTGAGCATGGTCTTAACTCCAGACTTCTTGGCTAGTGCAGTGGTATGACGGATACCGCGATCTGCTTCACCCCACCAAGCTCTTTCAGTATTGCCTCTGACGTTTGCTTGATCGATGCCTTCCATCCACCCAAAAGGCGTCTGAGAGATCCAGTTTGTACCAAACTCTGTGATGTGACTTATGTTATGACTGGCTATTGAATCACCAGCAACCCAACATAAACCCTTCATTGAAGGGACATGACTTGCATCATACGTTGAATCCTCATCTCCAGCAGGAAAGCGAAAGAATGAAAAAACTAATAACCCGGCTCCAAGCAAGACAAACACATATAACTTAGACACCTTCATGATATAAATCTATAAAGAATCTTGATGAACTGTTTGAAAGTTTTGGTAGCTCTGTCTATGCGCGACTGTACACTTCTATAATTGAGCCTGTAGGGCTTAACAAGCTCATGGTTATAATCTCTCCCAAGAGTGGGTCACTTAGCTTTCTTGGCGTCCGATATACTTTGATCTGCTTTGCATGGGCTCGAGCTAATATCTCACCGATATCAGTTGTCTCAAATGAACACATCGTCACGCCTTGATTAGGCAACCGAGGAGCTGCTTCTTGCTCTAAGTATTGGCCATCCACAAAGGACAATAACCTTATCGTACATCCATCTCCTGTCATAGCTTGCAAATGGATAGATCGTACTTCAGTTGCTTTCTCTAAACCAGGAAGCTCTTTGGGAGAAACTTTGGTCGTTGCATCTTCAATCACAAGCATGCCCATGATATGGGTAAAGAAAGTAACATCCTCATCTACTTGATCTGTAACGAAGGTGATCATAGGCGACTGGGTATCGACAAAGTCAAGTGATTCTTCTTGATCACTACCCTTTTCCTTTTCGTTAGATGCACTCCAATAATACTGATCTGGAGATTGGGATAGACCATTCTTACTGTCAGCGAGTCGATCCATCATCAACAGACCCACCTCACGAGCACTATGCGAGCCCTTGATAGAAGGTGTTGATTGGCTGATGTTGATCACCCGAAGTCGGACATCATTGTCTTTATCCCCTACTCCAACCTTGTAAATGGCAAAGTCTATATCATCTGATATACCGTAGTAGTTCTTTAGTTTATCCGTATCAGGCACCTCAATCGGACCATCCACGACAAGGGACAGCTGTCTCTCATAGAAGTTTTTGATCACTTCTATGTCGTCACTGCATATAGTCACAAGCCTCAGTGGGCCTGAGAGTGTTTTTTTTGCTAAGGTTGATGGGACGTTTATAGAATCGACGCTCATAGGTCTTTTAAAGTTGTTTTAGTATCCCGAGATGCCAATGAAAGCACTCAAAAGTACTAATATCCCTAATAATCACCGATACCTTAACGTATAACTTCATATACTGGAGAGTAGACCATGGGTTTTACTTAGATCCTCTGAGATCATACATCAGTTGTATCAATGGTCTTATATCCTCCGGTCGGATCAGCTTACCTGAGAGGATGTGCTGATAACAAGTCTTGTGCAGATCATCAAAACCCGAATCCAGCTCAACCTTAATGCCATCACAGATGATGCTTCTTAGCGACTTTTGTCCGTCTTTGAGTTTAGAGAAGTCGATACTAAGTTGCCAGTCTACATCTGCTCTTTCTAACTTCAGTATGCCTTTAGTCGTTCGCGGGCTTGAATAAACCTCAACTATCTCTACGACAGGGCCAAACAACCACAGCAATAGATCAAACAGGTGTACACCGATGTTGGTAGTGATACCTCCAGACTTTGGCAAGCTCCCTTTCCAGGAAATATCATACCAACCGCCGCGTGGTGTGATATAATTAAGCGAGACTTGATGCCTATGGGTACTTGTACTAATCTGCTCCTTGAGTTTCAGTATTTCCGAATGATGGCGAAGCTGAAGGATATTGGCAATCTTATGACCGCTTGACACTTCTGCATCTACCAATGCTTCTAAGTTCCATGGATTGAGGACCAGTGGCTTTTCGCAAATAACATCTACTCCTAATCTCAGTCCAAATCTACAATGTGCATCATGAAGATAGTTGGGCGTACACACAGTCAGATAATCAATGCCTCTTTCTTCCTTTGCCTTTTTGGTCAAGAATCTTTCAAATCGCTCGAACTCGTTAAAGAACTTACAATCTGGAAAGTATCGATCAAGTATCCCAACACTGTCATTGATATCCATGGCAGCAACAACAAGATGCCCAAGATCATAGATCGCTTGTAAGTGCTTAGGCGCCACATAGCCGGCAACGCCCATGATTGCAAATCTCTTGACGCTACTCATTCCTCTATTTTATTTCCTTCTTTGTCCACTCGACCATATACTTTTGCTGGATTGCCTTTGACGATTGCAAAGTCAGGTACATCTTTCGTTACGACACTACCCGCCCCGATCATAGCGTATGCTCCAATCGTTACACCACAAAGTATAGTTGCATTCGCTCCGATAGATGCGCACTTCTTAACTAAAGTCCTTTGGAACTCATCTTTTCTTTCTATAAAAGCACGTGGATTGATCACATTTGTAAATACTACAGAAGGCCCAATAAAAACGTCATATTCTAATTCTACACCTTCGTAAATAGAAACATTATTCTGGATCTTGGCCCCATTCCCAATAGTGACATTCTCACCGATATAAACATTCTGCCCGATTACACAACCACACCCAATGACAGCAGTCGACATGACGTGGCTAAAATGCCAAATCCTAGTCTCCTCTCCTACCGAGGCACCATCATCGACAACTGCTGTATCGTGTTTCCAGCCTTTCACAGTTTATAATTTATAATATCACAAATATGGTCAACTTCTTCATCAGTTATGGTTGGACTAATCGGCAAGCACAGATTGGAAAGAGCAAGTTCTTTAGATCGCTTATCACTATGTACTATCACCTTGCCCAACATAGCCTCTTGTTCTGATATCGCCTTTGGATAGTAGGTTGTACTTGTTATGCCTTGTCTGGATAATTGCGACTTAATCGCATCTCTTCTATCTGAAGTAACCACACATGGATACTGATGATATGTATGCGCAGCATCAAAGTCCATCGCCTTAATCTCTTGATGCTTCAATGAAGAAGAATACCTCTTTGCAACTTCTCTACGACGATTGTTATGTTGATCTAAGTGTTTCAATTTTACATTGAGGATAGCCGCTTGCAGCGCATCCAATCTCGAATTTACCCCTACATCCTTATGAATATACTTGGCCGACTGACCATGCTTCTTGATGCGTCGGATCTTCTCTGCAAGATCTTTGTCATTGGTACATATACTTCCTCCATCGCCAAAGCAACCTAAGTTCTTAGTAGGAAAGTGGGAAAAGCAGCCAATCGTCCCTACTGTGCCTGCCTTATAAGTCTGATTATCAATCACTACTGCGCCACCACTCGCCTGTGCCGCATCTTCTATAACATATAAACCATGTCTCTTGGCAATCGTGTTAATCACTTGCATATCAGCACACTTTCCAAACAACTGAATCGGTAAGATCGCTTTTGTTTTAGAGCTGATCGCATCTTCTATCAGCGAAACATCAAGGTTATAAGCTGCTCCTACATCAACAAGAACCGGCACTAGCCCAATCAACACTGCTGACTCCGCCGCTGCGATATAACCATATGCCGGCATGATGATCTCATCGCCTTGTTGTAAGTCCAAAGCCATAAAAGCGATCAACAAAGCATCGGTCCCATTGGCACATGATATCACATGTTCAACTCCAAGATAATCCGCCCAGCCTTTTTCAAATCTATCTACTACATCTCCACCTATATATCGACCTGAAGCTAATACTTCAGCCATCGCTTCATCTATCTCATCTTTCAAAAGAGCATATTCTCTTTTGAGATCATTCATCGGTATGTTCATGATATCTTTCATCACAAAGCCCAATATTGAAATCTTTCTTTATCGCTACTATCTATTACTCTTTTTAAATCAAAAAGCACTTTATCTTCTGTCAGTAAATTATAAAAATAGTCGGCACCCAATGCTACAACATCATCATGCTTTACAGCAACAATAGCCGCATCATAGACTCCATCTTCGGATGCAACATATGGACCAACAAGGCTATGTATTATTTCTTCGTTAACGTGGCTATCTTTTATAGTCACATTTGCACCTTTTGCTTGTAATGCCTTGACCAAGTCTACAACTTTAGAATTGCGCATATCATCGATGTTCTCTTTAAAGGTGAGTCCAAAAACTATAATCCGAGCACCCTTGATCGCCACGTTATTTTTCAGCAGTGTTGATTCTAATTTTTCTGCTATGAAAAGTGGTAAGTAATCGTTGATCTCTCTACCTGCGGCTATCACTTTAGGTTCATGTCCTACAGCTCTTGATTTATACAACAAGTAAAAAGGATCCACACTGATACAGTGGCCACCTACGAGCCCCGGATGATATTTGTGGAAGTTCCATTTTGTGTCGGCAGCTTCTAAAACTTCCTGGGTATCGATGTCTAACTTATCAAATATGATGGCAAGTTCATTCATCAAAGAGATATTCAAATCTCTTTGTGTGTTTTCTACGATCTTGGCTGCTTCCGCTACTTTTATCGATGGTGCTATGTGTACATCCGCATTAATGAACAATTTATAAAAATCATGAACGAATTGTCTACCTGACTCTGTACCGGCAGATACCACTCGTGAGATGTTTGACAATTGCAAATCCGCAACACCTGGCACGATACGCTCAGGTGCATACCCAATCGTAAACTCAACATTTGGCTTTAAGCCCGAACCTGTTTCTAATATCGGCAAACACTCTTCTTCTGTACACCCTGGATAGACCGTTGACTCATAGATGACCACATCTCCTTTATTCAACCATTTGCTAATCGCCTGCGAGCTCTCCTTCAGATGTGTTAGATCTGGTAGCTTGTCTTTAGTTATATCAGTTGGGACACAAACTATGTACACAAAGGCCTTAGATATATCGGGAACAGATGAAGTGACCTTAGCATCGTGATCTGTCATCTTGATCATTTTGATGCGACTCTCATCGATATCATAACCCATCACCTCTACATACTGACTGGCACATCTATAAAGTGGTAAGCCGACATAACCCAGCCCTATGATAGCGACCGAGGTAGTCCGAGCCTTTAGCTTTATCATCAAGTCTTGCAGATCTGCTGCCATCATGGTACAAAAGAAAGCAATACTCTTGTCAATATCTCCTTCTATCGTCAAGGATATACCTATGAGATTAATTTGAAGCGAGGTATAATTGCCTTTACTTTGTGGACCAAGAATACTTATGAAGATCCCATTCTTTAAATATCAAGGTACTGGTAACGACTTTGTGATCATCGATCAAAGGATCAAAAAGTATGTCGAAGCGTCCAACCAAGCTCTGATAGAACGGATGTGTGATCGAAGATTTGGCATCGGAGCGGATGGCTTGATGTTGATCGAACCATCTAATGAGACGGACTTTGAGATGATCTACTTCAATGCTGACGGGAGGACCAGCTCTATGTGTGGCAATGGCGGTCGATGTATCGTCAGTCTGGCAGCTAAACTGGGCATTTTCAAGGGTTCTTGCACATTTGACGCGATCGATGGTATCCATAAAGCAAGAGTCGAAAAAGATGGATCTGTGGCTCTAAAGATGAATGATGTCTCTGTGATCAATAAAGATGCATCTGCATATGTCTTAGATACCGGCTCCCCACATTATGTACGATTTGCTGATGATATCGCCTCATTGGATATGGTTGATCAAGGACGAACAGTGAGATACAATGACACTTATAAAGCTAATGGCATCAATGTCAACCTTGTAGAATGGCAAGATGATATCTTACAAGTCCGCACTTATGAACGCGGTGTAGAAGATGAAACCTTCTCTTGTGGAACTGGCGTTGTCGCTTCTGCACTATCATTAGCAGAGCATGTCAAAGGCATCTCAGATCAAGTGAATATCAAGACCAAAGGTGGGCTGCTCAAAGTTTCGTTCGAGAAAAACGGTAGTAATTATCAGAATATCTGGTTGATTGGGCCAGCTACTTATGTGTATGAGGGAGTTTTTTCTGTAGGATTATAGGATCATCATGTCGAATTACCGAGTATTTATCGGTATTCTCTCTGAAACACAAAGAGAGATGCTTACAATATATGGCCTTAGCAATATGAGTTTAATTCCATAACGGTTCTATTTTGTAATTCTGAGGAAATCCCATTTGGTTTGTAATTGTAGATGTTGTGTTCCCAAACAAATCCAGTATTTGCCTTGCAATATTACAATTAGGATCAAATCTTTTCAGAAGGTATATTATTACCGAAAGAGTGAAGTATAGCTTTTGATGAGAAGAAGCACCTCTTGAGTTTAAAAATTGATATCTGATCCTCCTTGGGTTCATTGGTGTTATTCTCAGATCTCGATTCCACAATCTAATGTGATGAGCCGTGATATTTCTAATATAATTAAGGTTGTGTAACCAAGATTCTAAGACTTTTTCTGTTACTCCAAATTTAGTTGCTATGTCTTTTTTAGTCCTGTCATCCCTTAAGGATTTATAAAGTCTGGACATTTGGCCAAAAGTGAGTAGCTCGACAATCATCCAATTAGCAGGAATTGGTGGATCATTATACTTCGCCATGTAGTGACTAATAAACTTTTCTTTGTTTCTATTATCAGCAATTATTTTATATGCTTTTGATTGAAATGAAGAAAAGTCGTTGAAGTCTTTGAACAAGTTGACTTGGGAAAACCAATGTGAGCCATAACTGTTTGAATACTCATTTATAAGTTGTGCTCGAATCCCTATCTCAATTTTCTGTATTGCTCCAAATAGAATCCACCTAAGTTGATTATCAAAATCGTACAGCTCTGAGATCTGTTGAAATGTGGTGTTCTTCCGAAACTTACTCGTCCTTATCTTGTAAAACGGAATAAAATAGGAGCTTAACCTATAGTAATTAACCGTTCTTAAGGTTGATTTGGCTTTTGCTAATTCATGAATTGTCAACCCCTTTGATTTGAGTCTAACTATTTGATTATTAATACTTAATGGCGGCTTTTGATACTTCATAGCAAAAAAAAAGCCCACCAAAGTGTGCTTCAGGGAGAGGCATGGCAAGCATATTTGTCTTAAAGGTAGACTAACCTAATCATTAAAGCAACTCATTTAGTGTTACTTAGTTCGTTTTTGGCACCTTATCAGCACATGAAATAACAATTCACTCATACCCCCAGCTCAAAATTAGTCTTAGCATTCATCAGCTCTCCTAGAGCATGCTGATCACCCAGTCGCTTTGCGATCTCTATACCTTGCTCAAATGTCGCTTTTGCCTCCGCATCCTGCTCTAACTCGATATATAGCGCTGCTAAGTGGTAGTACATGCCTACATAATCACTATTGAGCCTCTTTAACTCTTTGTAGCGAGCAAGTGCCTCCTCTAGTTGCTCGTGCTTAGTATGCTCTTGCGCCAAGGCATAAAGGACAAACTCATCCTTGGGATCCTCGTTCAACAACCCCTTTAAATGATCCAATCGCCAATTATCCATCTTTACACTACTACTAATTAAGAATTACATTTGCGGCAGCGAAAGAACAAACCTATGCTCTACGCTGTTTTAAGAACATAAAACGTCAAGTTACATAATATGAAATTACTCGTTTGTATAACAAAGACACCTGAGACGACTGCCAAGATTGCCTTTACAGATGGCGATAGCAAGTTTGACGAAAGTGGTGTCCAATTTATAATGAATCCTTACGATGAGTGGTATGCACTCGTCAGAGCACTCGAACTCAAGGAGCAACATGGAGGTACAGTCACGGCAATCAACGTCGGTCCAGCTGCCAATGATGTGATCATCAGAAAAGCATTGGCTATCGGAGCTGATGATGCAGTACGTATCGATACAGAAGCACTTAGCTCAAGCCAAGTAGCTGCTAACATCGCTGCTCATGCAAAGGATAAAGGATATGATGTCATATTCACTGGTAAAGAATCTATCGATTATAACGGTTCAGAAGTAGGCGGAATGGTCGCTGAGCATTTGGGCTTACCATATGTATCCTATGCATCACATATGGATCACGATGGATCTAAGGCAACTGTGTCAAGAGACATCGAAGGTGGTGTCGAGGTAGTTGATGTAGCTGGATCATTTGTGCTATCAGCGTCTAAAGGACTCGCAGAACAGCGTATCCCAAATATGAGAGGTATCATGATGGCAAAGCGTAAGCCGCTCAATGTTGAGGCCGCAGCTGTATCTGATAGCAAAGTAAGCGTTGTGTCTTACACGCTACCCGCAGCAAAAGGTGGTGTTAAGATGATCGATCCAGAGAACATGGATGAATTAGTAAGATTACTTCACGAAGAAGCTAAAGTTATATAAGATGTCAGTATTAGTATTAGCAGAGAGTCCCAAGGGAAAGTTTAAGAAAGCTGCATATGAAGCAGTGCACTATGGACATAAGGCCGCTCAGTCATTGGGTGGAGAGTGTGTTGCATTGGTGATCGGAGCATGTGATGATCCTGGCGCACTTGGCACTTATGGTGCTTCTAAGGTGATCCATGTAGCAGATTATGCTGGCGGTATCGACGCATTAGTATATGCATCTATTATCGGTCAGGTAGCTGGTCAAGTAGGCGCTAAGGCAGTAGTTGTCAACCATTCATCTACAGGTAAGTCGATCGCAGGTCGCGTAGGTGTCAAGATGGACGCGGGTGTTGTCAGCCAAGTCAACAGTGTGCCTGTTGCAGAAGATGGTGGCATCACGGTGACGAAGCCAGTATTCTCAGGTAAGGCTTTCGCCAAATGTAAAATAGCAGGTGACAAGTGTGTCTTATCCCTCATGGGAAATGCACTTCCTATAGAAGAAGTAGGCAGCCCGTGCGCAGTTGAAGCAGGATCAGTAGACATACCTGCTAACTCTGTAACAGTCAAAGAAACTAAAACAGTAGACGGTGAAGTACCGCTTCCAGAAGCAGAACTTGTAGTATCCGCAGGTCGAGGAATGAAAGGTCCAGAAAACTGGGGTATCATCGATGAGTTAGCTAAAACGATAGGCGCAACAACAGCTTGCTCTCGTCCAGTAGCAGATACTGGTTGGAGACCGCATCATGAGCACGTTGGACAAACTGGTGTTGCCATCAGACCTAACTTGTACATCGCTGCAGGGATCTCTGGCGCTATCCAACACCTTGCTGGTGTCAATAGCTCTAAGTGTATCGTTGTGATCAACAAAGATCCAGAAGCACCTTTCTTTAAGGCTGCTGACTATGGAGTATGTGCTGACTTATTTGATGTAGTGCCTAGGTTGACAGAAGCATTTAAGAAGATGAAGGACGCGTAAGCAACATTCACTTTTAGAAGATTTTATAAAAGCCGCTGAGTTTACTCAGTGGCTTTTTTTATTTACCACTTAGTCATTGGCAATTTCAAATCTACTCTTAGCACCAGTATCCTTACACTTATATATCCGATGTATACACTTATGAATTCTAATCTGCTATATCCAGATGACTGGATAAGTTGCATCCACTATGATGAAATCACAATACTTAATATTGTTACCCCTGTTCTCTATATTCCTCTTCAGCTGCAGCGATGCAGAACAAAATCCTCAAGAAAAAATTGAAGCCCAAGGCATAGTTTCTTGGGATCTCAATGAAGAGAGCTTTGAAAAATCTGGTAGTTGGACATATTGTGATACTGAGGACTTCTCAGGCAACTTCGTTATCTATGGCACCAACAGGATAGAAGGCGAAGGCATCATTGTTTCAATAGATGACAATACAGATGTTGTTAGCGCAGGTCAAGCCTACAGCTTTGATCAAAACTCAGTAGGACAACTCATCTATGATGATGGCAAATCCAATCGCTGGTCATCCATTAATGAAGGAGGTTCTGGTGTTGCAACCATCACTCTTTTTACCAGTAGCAGTGGCACAGTTGTAGAAGGTAAATTTTCAGGTACGCTCGTAAACAACGAGGACGGCTCTACACGAATCATCGAGGATGGCTTTTTCTCTGTAAGTTGTATCTAAGTATGGCCATTAACACATTGTGGAGGATGTCAGGCAATACATCTATATTGAGGAGCGCATCTACCTATACCAACTTTAAGAAATTTTCTATTGATAATCTACAAGCACGTGGTCAACAAGTATAATAGAACACTGATATACCACCCCTTTGTTGTTATAATTGCTCTACTGCTTAATAGTTTTCATGTATTTGGATTTGTCTCTTTGCCGCTACAAGAGGAGAGTCCTGATTCTTTGTTTAGCATATACATCTCTGCAGCTAACATCTATAATAAGAAAGGAGACCTAACATCTTTGGATAGTGTTTCTCAATTAATGATTAAACTGGGAGCCTCCACAAACAATCCACCATTCACTCATCAAGGTTACTATTACAAGGCCAATTCTATTGTAAATACTGACCCTCAAAAAGCAATAGAGTATGCAGAAAAGGCACTTGGATACTTTGAAAGTATTGACGATCAATATAAAGCTGCAAGAATTGCTAATGGGCTTGGAAATGGTCTTAGCAAGTCAGGTCAAAACAAAAAAGCAACTGAGTACTTTCTAAAAGCCATAGACTTATCCGAAAACGCTGACAATCCTGAAAGTAAAAAAGAGCAGATTTTTAGAGCATATACCATGACTAACGCGGCTGCATCATTTCTAAATTATGGAGATTACGACCAAGCTGCTCTTTATACTCAGAAAGGCATGGAGATAGGAGAGCTCTATAATGACACAATACTTCTCTACTCTAACTGTAACCTCTACGGACACACAAGGATCATCAATGAAGAATACAATTCGGCAATCGAATATTATAAAAAAGCTTTAGCATATATAGAGCCGAAAAGACCTTCGTCGACGAGGTATATCAAGTCTGGATTAGCAGGCGCTCATATGAAGCTCAATGAGCCAGACAGCGCACTCTATTATTTTGAGCAAATCATCCCTAGCGCAAAAGCAAGTAAAAATTATGCCGCCTTAAACAAGGATCTAAACAATGTCATACTTCTATACTTAAGGGTAAAGAACTACAAGAAGGCTATCGATGCGGCTAACGAACTCATAGAGGTTGCAGACAAAATCAACAATAAGAATAGTCTAATAAATGGCTTGCTTAGTCTTTCAAAAACATATATAGAGACAAACGATTACATGCTGGCCAAAGCTAATATTGAGAAAGCATTATCTCTATTAGACACCGAAGATGAACTAACTCTGATCGCTGAAGTTCATGAAAACGCATCTAAAATCTACGAACATATTGGCCAGTATAAACCTGCACTCCATCACGAAAGGAAGCACAAATCCTTTGCAGACTCCATATTAAATGTCTCATCTAAAGCATCTATCGAAGAGCTCAATGTAGCTTATGAAACCAAAGAAAAGGAAGAAATAATTAAACGATTAGAGCTTCAGGGTTCTTTGGACAAAAAGACATCCCAACAACGTATATCGCTAATAGCTGGAGGCCTCATCTCAACTATCCTACTGAGCATCGTGGGGCTCCTTATGTTCAATCAGAAAAAGCTTAAATTGATAAGCCAAAAAGAAAATATAGAGCAGCGGCTACTTAGATCGCAAATGAATCCTCACTTCATCTTTAATGCCATCAGCTCAATCCAAAACTATCTATACGATCAGAAGGATCTAAAAGTAGCTCTAACATACATGTCCAAGTTTGCCGAACTAATGCGTCAAATATTGGAAAATAGCAGAGAAGAAACGGTACCGCTATCCACGGAGATAAGTTCTTTGCAAAACTATCTTGAACTACAGCAGCTCAGATACAATAATAACTTTGGATACGAGATAAACGTTGATCCAGAGATTAACACTCATGCAACAATGGTCCCTCCACTGATCGCTCAGCCTTTTGTAGAAAATGCAATAGAACATGGCATGATCTATAGAGTTGAAAATGGCAAGGTAATTATTACCATTAGCAGTAAGAAAAACAATCTAAAATTAGTAATTCAGGATAATGGTATTGGGTACAAGGAGATGAAAATAAAACCCAATCCAGTCAATTTTAAAAAGACGTCCTTATCAACTAAGATAACTCAAGAAAGGCTCGACTTTATTTCGAAGGTGAGCAAAAGAAAATTTGATTTAATCGTAGATAAAATCCAATCAGGAGGCACCATAGTCACTATACAACTTCCTAAAGTAACTGCCATATGAGAGCTATTGTCATAGAAGACGAGATCAATGTACGAGAAGGTTTTATAAAACTGATGAATACCTTTTGTCCAGAGATTGAAGTGGTCGGCGCTACTGACAATGTTGAATCAGGCATCGAGCTGATCAATGCAACACAGTTCGACACACTCTTTCTGGATATCAACTTACCTGATGGATCAGGGTTTGACTTGTTATACAGATTAGAAAAAAAAGACTTCCATGTGATCTTTGTTACTGCATATGATCAATATGCGATAGATGCCTTTAAGATCAGTGCTGTTGACTATTTGCTTAAGCCAGTCTCTCCTGATATGTTGAAAAATGCAATTTCAAAGATTGAGTCGAATCATGACATTAAAGATGAGGAACGTTTTTCCATCCTAAATGAAAAACTAGAAAAGAAATTCTCTCAAAGTGAAAAAATCATTCTGAAAGATGCCGATAGCATGTATCTCGTAATGATATCAGACATCATCTATTGTCAAGCAGAAGGAAGTTATTCTTCATTCTTCTTAACAGATGAACGAACCATTGTCACTTCTATGAATCTTAAAGAATATGAGCGCATACTTGAGCCTTATGGCTTTATTAGAAATCATCACTCCTATCTAATCAATCTCAATCAAGTCATTTCGCTTCAAAAAGCTGATGGCGGAAGTGTTCTTATGACAAGCAACAAGTCTCTACCTCTTTCCTCTAGAAAGAAAAGTACTGTCGTAGAAGCCCTGAAGTCGAGATTTGTTAGTTAGGCCCAAAAACCGAGCATACTTTAGGCCATAAATAGAAAGCCGCTGAGTCTCCTCAGCGGCTTTTCGTTTTCACGGAGAATACGAAATCTTCTCCGGTGATGCTCACACATATGGATTAAGCATGATGTGATTCATATCTTAAAGATGGCAAATACATCGCTGCTTTCCAACCTTTTTAAAATTTGCTTCATAAAGATGTCCGATAACAATCAACAACTGTCCGAAATCGGATAAAATATATATTTTACGTATATGTAATATTCTGCTTATCAACATATTAATAGTTGGCACGCCCATTGGTTGTATAGAAATAGATAACCAAAAATAAGTCATGGATAGAAATATATCAGACAGTGAAGTAAATAAAGGACGAGCTCTTTCTATTATAAAGTATGTCATCATCATTGGAGCATTATTCGCTGCGCTCTGGTGGGGACAAGGCTTCCTAAAAAAGTCTGGTGATCGTAGTGACTTCTACATTGTCTCTGTTGAAAGAGGCGATATCCAAAACACACTCACAGCAACAGGTACTGTGGTCCCTTCCGTTGAAAGACAAATAAATTCACCAGTCTCAACTGAGATCAAAAAAGTGGTTAAGAGTACGGGCGAATTCGTTAAGAAAGGCGATCTCATCCTTGAGTTAGATCAAGAATTCACCAAATTAACTTATAACCAATTAGCAGATGAGCTACAGCTTAGAAGGAACAATGTTGACAAGCTAAAACTAGAGTACGACAAAAATCTTCGTGACCTCGATTATCAAAATCAGATCAAGTCACTACAGCTCGACGAGCTTTCTGCTCAAGTAAAAGATCAAAAGAGACTTCAAGAAGTAGGTGGTGCTACAGCTGAAGAAGTAGAGCAAGCTGAACTACAACTCAAAGTAGCACAGTTAGAAAAGAAGATGCTTGAGAATGAGCTGTCATACAGACAAAGCGTTAATGTCAATGAGAAAAAAGGACTAGAGTTAGAATACACCATCCAAGAAAACAAACTTGCAGAGTTAAGAAGAAAACTCAGAGAGACTAACGTTAAGGCACCTCAAGAAGGGGTCATCACTTGGGTCAATGAAGACATAGGCAAGAAGGTGCTCGAAGGAGAGACCCTTGTGCGACTTGCTAATCTTGACAAGTTTAGAGTAGAAGCTTCAAGCTCTGATAGAAATACGAATAAGATATCCGTAGGCATGCCTGTAAAAGTACGTATCAACCGAAAAGATCTATCAGGTGTGATCTCAACCATACTGCCAGCAGTAGAAAACAATACTGTGAAGTTCTACATAGACCTGGATGCATCTAATGATGATGTACTTCGACCCAACATAAGAGCTGAGGTGTTTATCATCACAGACAAGAAGGATGACGTGCTGCGCGTCAAGAATGGACCAGCCTTCAAAGGCGCTAAGACTCAATACATCTACGTTGTTGACGGCGACCAAGCCACAAAGCGCAGAATCAATAAAGGATTGCAAAACAGTGATTATGTAGAGATCCTCAACAATCTTAAAGATGGTGACAAGATCATCATCTCAGACATGGAAGACTATGACCACTTAGAATCATTCACCATCACTTCTAAATAAGAAATATGATATACCACAAAGTGAATATCAAGCAACTGAGTGTAAGAATCATACTTCTGATATGGATTCTAATCTTTACGATACTCCAACCTTCTCTTTTCACAGAAGTTAAGGCACAACAGAGCTATACATTAGGCGGCATCTTAAAATTAGCAGAAGGACAATCTATATATAGATATCAAGCTGACGCAGATAATGAAATCGCGCAATCAAGATGGCAGTTTCACAAAGCCAACTTAAAGCCAGGTGTGACATTAGATATCCTCGCTCCTAACTTCAGCAAGACATCCAGAGAGATCATACAGCCAGATGGTTCTATTGCTTTCCAATCTGTATCACAGAACAACTCAAGCATAAGCTTAGGCATAGAGCAACAACTTAAGTCAACAGGTGGAACGCTCTTCTTGAGTTCTCAGTTACAAAGATTTGATGACTTCTCCCTTGACTCTAAACAGTACAATGGCATCCCATTTAGGATAGGGTTTATGCAACCACTATTTGGCTTTAACCAACTAAAGTGGAATGACCGCATCGAACCACTACTTGTTAATGAAGCAGACAGAAAGTACATCGTTGATATGGAAGACATTCATCTTCGTGCTACGGTTAGCTACTTTGACTTGTTAGAATCCAAAGTCAACGAACACATCGCAAAGACCAACACTGATGTCAATGCAAAACTCTTAGAGATAGCGAGACAGCGATATGAATTGGGTAAAATATCAAGAAACGAACTTCTACAGTTGGAGTTAGAATACAAGTCAGCAGTAAAGGACTTTTCAATTGCGCAGTTTCAAGTGGAGAATGCGCAAGCAGCTCTCTTTACTTTTCTTGGTCAGACTGATCCAGACTCTATCAACTTGATCACACCTGAGCCACTGGCAGTAGACATGGTCATAGCTACAGATATCGCACTGGATCAAGCACTGGCTAATCGTCCAGAAGTGATAGCTTTCCAAAGGCAAAAGTTAGAAGCGGATCGAGATATCAATCAAACCCAAGTCGACTTTGGGATCAAAGCAGATGTCTTCGCAAGTTTTGGGTTTGCTCGTGGTTCTGAAAAACTTGGAGACATCTACAGCAACCCAGTATCAGAGCAACAATTACAACTTGGCGTAAGCATACCAATATTGGATTGGGGCCGTAAAAAGTCTGCCGTTGGCATAGCAAAGGCCCGCAAAGAACTGGTAAGTCAGCAGATCGCTCAAGATCAGCTGGACTTTGAAAACAACATCATACAAGTCATCGGACGCTGGTTACAGATACAAAGAGAGGTCGCTTTACAAGAAGAAATCCAGAGCGTAAGTCTTGATAGATTTGAGATATCACGGCAGCGATATGTACTCGGAGATATCAGCATCACAGATCTCACTATAGCACAAAGAGAAAAAGATCAAGCTCAAAGAAACTATATCAACTCACTCAGAGCTTACTGGGTGACCTATTATCAGATTAGAAAACTTACAGGATTCAACTTTGAATCAAATACTCCAATCACTTATGTCAATTAATACAACCATAAACTTCTCACCAAATTTTAATACCTAAAAATTATCACGATGATCGAATTACAAAATGTCAACAAAGTATATCGGACCAAAACTATAGAGACGACTGCCCTCAATAACATAAATCTAAATGTACCGGCAGGTGAGTTCTTATCTATCATGGGCCCTTCTGGATGCGGAAAGAGTACACTGCTCAATATCATCGGACTGCTAGATGAGCCATCCAATGGTGCTGTATCAATAGCTGGCAACCAAGTAAAAAGTTATTCAGGCAAAGGCATAGCAAATTTTAGAAACGAAAAGCTTGGGTTTATCTTCCAGAGTTTTCACTTGATCCCAGATCTCTCCGTAGTTGATAATGTAGAGTTGCCACTTCTTTATAGAAAAGTGGGGAGTAAACAAAGAAGAATGATGGCTGAAGAGGCAATAGAGTCTGTTGGGCTCAAGAATAGAATGTCACACCACCCTAGCCAACTCTCTGGTGGACAAAAGCAACGTGTTGCTATCGCACGAGCTATAGTTGGCAATCCACAGATCATACTGGCAGATGAGCCAACAGGTAATCTTGATAGTGTCATGGGTAATGAAGTTATGGATATACTAACCGGGCTTAACTCTACTAACAACACTACAATAGTAATGGTGACACACGATGAGAATATGGCCAAGAAGACACACAAGTTGATGAGACTTTATGATGGCGCTCAAGTCAAATAAGAGTCTTCTGTAAAGGTCTATTGCTCAACTTTTAAAAGAAAGAAACATGCTCACAAATTATATCAAACTCGCTATTAGGGTTCTTGGACGTAACAAATTTTTTACGGCTATTACACTATTTGGCATTAGCTTCACGCTTGCCATCTTGATGCTCATCATCTCTATGATGGAGACAGAAGTTGGAAGCACACAACCACTTACAAAAAAAGATAAGATTATCATCTTACCTACACTTAGTCTAAAAAAGCAATTCTATGATACGATATACACTTTTGATACACTGATCGTAAATGAACTTGTAACCATAGATACCACCTATAAGCTTGAAGATGGCGGCTCAAACAATTCTAACAGCTCTTTTGCTTGGAGTTATCTGGATAAGCATTTATCCAACCTTTCCAGTCCAAAGACTTTTACATTTTTCAGCAGCGACAACTCATTTAACGCATATATCAATAATTCAAAAGTAGAGATGAAGGCCGTTTACACTGATCATCGCTTTTGGGAGGTTTTCGATTTTAATTTTAGGGAAGGGTTTGGCTTTGGTGAGTCATCTGTAGACCAACAAGAGAAAGTTGCTGTCATCACAACCAAGCTTGCTGAAAACTATTTTGGGCGGACAACTGATGTGCTCGACGAATACATAGAAATGGATGGCACATCATTTAAGGTGATGGGAGTAGTAGATCCACCAGGGGTATCTTTACTTGCAACCGACATCATAGTGCCTCATACTTTACTTAATAACGTAGGTCGCTCAGAAGAAATAGGCTTTGGAGGATTTATGGCCATCTTCTTAGCGGAAACTATAAGTGACATGCAGAAGATAAAAGATGAGATAGCTGTTGTTAACTCTGGACTTGAAGTCCACCCTGATGTTCAAGAATATTACAATGAAGTACGGCTTAAGACTTTTTCATATTTCGAAATATACTCTGACTCTATTCTAAATCTTGACGACGATGACTCACCAGGTCGCAGTCTAAGTGCCTTGAAGTGGATTATGATCGGCCTACTAAGTTTCTTCATCCTTCTACCTACACTGAACCTTATCAATCTCAATGTAAGCAGAATCATGGAACGTAGCTCTGAGATTGGCGTTAGAAAAGCATTTGGGGCAACCCAATCAAATATCCTCGGGCAGTTCATAGTTGAAAATATTGTTCAGACGATATTAGGTGGATTACTTGGCATGGGGCTCGCAATGATCATGATTAAAATGATCAATGACGCCGGGCTATTAGGAGATATCATCCTCAAGGTCAATTACAAATTCTACGTATACAGCCTGATCATCTGTCTCATATTTGGACTATTATCAGGGTTACTGCCTGCTTACCGCATGTCTAAGCTTCACGTTGTTAACGCACTTAAACAAACCAAATCATGATCAAGCATATCTTTAAACTTATATGGAATAAAAAAGGCGCAAACGTTCTTGTACTTCTTGAGATTTTCTTAGCCTTTTTGGTACTATTTGCTGTACTTAGTTTTGTTTTCTACAATGTGGATCGACTCGCTAATCCCTTGGGATTTGAAATTGAAAATAGGAAGTACGTTTCCTTTGGTGACCTCGAAGAGATGGACTCTCTGACCAGAGCACAATCGTTAGATCTGATGAAGCGCTCGCTTGAAGATCTGAACTTAATCGAAGAGGTAGCTTTTTCTAATAACGTAAGACCATTTGGCGGAAGCAACAACTGCCATGGAAATGAAAACAAGGGATATCTTGTACAAGCTTGTTATGCTGTAGTAGATCATAACTTTATAAATACCAACGGCATGAAAATCACAGCTGGGCGAGGGTTTTTAGAAGAAGATATCAACGCGGCATATGATCCTATCATCCCCAATGAACACTTCATGAATGAGTTCTTCCCTGGCCAAGATATGATTGATAGTATCATCAGTTTTCAAGGAGACAAAAAGATAATCGGCGTTATAGAAGCATTTAAGTACAATGGCGAGTTTGAAGAATCGGATAACAGGGCGTTACTATTAAATACCCCAGGGAATGATGTCCGAATGACAACAGCATATCTAAAGTTAGATCCTTCTGCAGATGTGAGTTATGAAGAAAGGATAAGCAACACGATCCAAAGTGTGCTCAAAACCTCCAGTTTTGTTATACAAGATGCTCCTCTACTCAGTAAAAGAACTAATCTGGAGACATGGGTGCCTATGGTCGCTCTACTCTGCATCTGTGCATTCTTGTGTATCAACATCGCTCTTGGATTATTTGGAGTTCTGTCCTACAGTATCAGCAAGAGAAAGGGAGAAGTTGGGCTCAGAAGGGCAATCGGTGCTTCAGGAGGATCTATCACTCAACAGTTTACTTTGGAAATTGTACTATTAGCGAGTTTAGCAATTTTTGTAGGCATTTTCTTCGCTGTTCAAGTACCACTTCACAGTTTAATCGACGCACCGCATGATATCTTCTACAGAGGCATCCTTTATGCTGCCCTTATTATTCTAGCTGTTGTTACCTTGTGTGCACTATATCCGAGTATTCAAGCAGCCAGGATACATCCAGCAACTGCACTTCGCGAAGATTGATATAAAGATAGAAGCATGCATCACATTCTAATCGCAGACGACGACAGAACAGTCTGCAAGAGTCTTGAGCTACTCTTGCGAAAATCGGGCTATGAAGCTTCGAGCATCAATCTTATCGCAGAACTTCTTGATACCATCGACAGGATCAAGCCTAGCGTCATCATCCTGGACATGAACTACTCGATCAACACTTCAGGTCGTCAAGGTATGCGCGCTTTAGAGTTGATACAAGAGCATCACTCTGGACTACCTGTGATACTGATCACAGGGTGGGCAACGCTACAGCTTGCCGTCGAAGGGATGAAAAAGGGTGCTAAAGATTTTATCGCGAAGCCATGGGATAACAAACATCTTATCTCTTCGATAGAAACAACTATTGCTTTACATTACAAAAAGGATAAAAGAGCACAAGGAGAATTTGCAGAGACCGATGAGTTTGTAATTGGAAAAAGCTCTTCTTATAAAGATGTTCTATCTATAGTAGATCGAGTAGCACATACAGATGCTAGTGTTTTGATCACGGGTGAGAGTGGCACTGGTAAAGAAGTGGTTGCAGAACTGATACACAATAGATCCAAGCGGCGAGATCATCCATTTGTAAAGGTCAATCTTGGTGGCATCTCAACTTCACTTTTTGAAAGTGAAATGTTTGGGCATAAGAAAGGTGCATTCACAGATGCGAGTGCAGATCGTGATGGGCGATTTGCAAAAGCGGAAGGAGGCACTATCTTTTTAGATGAGATAGGTGACTTGGCACTAGAAAGTCAAGTAAAGCTACTACGCGTACTTCAAGAGAAGACTTACGAAGTACTTGGATCCAGCAAAACGGTAAAGACAGATATACGCGTGATCAGTGCGACACATAAGCCCTTACAGGAAATGGTCAACGATGGCACCTTCAGAGAGGATCTTTTTTATAGAATCAATCTCATTGATATAAATATCCCATCCTTAAGAGAACGTAAAGAAGATATCCCTCTCTTAGTAAAGCATTTTATAAAGAATGTCTGCCATCACTATGAATTTGACTTACCAATTATAGAAGACCAAGCTTATGATTGGCTTTCTAATCAGTCTTATCCGGGCAATATCCGACAACTACGCAACATAGTAGAACGCACTGCACTACTCTCGATCAACAAGAAGATTCTTGATATTAAAGACTTTCAAAACAACATGGTCGCTCATAAGAGACTTGGATCATCAATCGAACTGCCAGAGATAGGAGAAGTCACTCTTGAAGAATTAGAAAAACAGATGATTAAAAAAGCTCTTACTTACCACAATCATTCGATCAGCAAGACGTCACGGTCACTTGGGTTGACTAGGAGTAGTCTGTATCGGAGGATGGAGAAGTATGGTATTTAGAAGATGTTAGATTGCTGCGCTTTTAGAAGAGAGACCGCTGCGCTGCGAGAACAGAGACTTAACCTAATTACAGAGATCACCAAGACGACGAAGGAGAAATTATTGAGTTAAAGACTCCTGAGCAGAGTAAGCAAATAAACAAAACAATCTCCGCCTTAAAACACAAATAGTATACCTTCACCTTCATGAAGATAAAATACCAATATCTCATCTTTATCGTGCTGTTACATATCGTCCTTACGACGTTGATATACTTCGTACTTGAGGATAATAAATGGTACTTCATACTTTCAGAGCTACTGATCATCTTTTCGTTGATTCTTTCTTATAAAATCTATGCTTCATTTATCAAGCCCATAGAGCTGATGAAAACCGGAGTGTCTGCAATCAAGGAAAAGGACTATAACGTTAAGTTTCTTTCCACCAATAGTACGGAGATGAATGACCTTATCGAGGTCTTCAATGCGATGTTGGATAAGCTCGGAGAAGAAAAGGTGCGCACTGAAGAGCAAGGCTTCTTTTTAGAAAGCTTGATCAGCGCTTCCCCTATTGGGATGATCATATTGGGATTTGATGGTGAGATCACTAGTATCAATGCAAGTGCACGTAGACTGCTGGGGCTTGGACAAAAAAGTACTCCAACTTATGTAAGCGAGATACAACACGCACTTGCGACAAATATCACGAAGCTAAAAAGTGGAGACAGTAAGATCATCTCAACTGAAGGCGTAAGAAAATATAGATGTCAAGTCAATGAAGTCATACACCAAGGCTTCAAAAGAAGGTTTGTTATGATTGAGGAGCTCTCCAAGGAGCTTCTTTCGACAGAAAAAGAAGCTTACGGAAAAGTCATCCGTATGATGGCTCACGAAGTCAATAACAGCATGGGCGCAGTCAACTCCATATTGCAATCTGTTGTTGACTTTGGGTATGAGGCTGCAGGCCCCAATAACGAATATGTAGAGTCCTTAAACATAGCCATAGAAAGAAATCAAGACCTCGCTCAGTTCATGAAGAACTTTGCTTCTGTCATCCGTCTACCTCAACCTTCGCTAAAGTCGATTGATATGGTTGAACTACTGGATAAGTGCAAACAACTGATGACGCCTCAAGCGAATGACGCTGAGATAAGAATAGAAACTGATTATACTACTCCTTCATTGATGGTCGATCTTGATCCGCAATTGATGCAACAAGTATTTGTCAATATTATCAAAAACGCCATAGAGTCGATAGGAGAAAAAGGAGAAATTAGAATAACCATCAGCGCCAACACACCGCACATTATAATTGCAGACAATGGGCCTGGCATCAGTCCTGAGGCAAAGGAAAAACTCTTCTCGCCCTTTTTCTCAACTAAACCAACTGGCCAAGGGATCGGACTCATCATCATCAGAGATATACTTTTGGGTCATAGCGCCACCTTTTCTTTGGAGACGGATCAAGCAAGTGGGTGGACAGAGTTTAGAATTGGATTTGGGTGAATTGGTCAATAGTTGATGGTTTTCGGTTGATGGTTTTCGGCTTCACTACGCTCAGACGGCACAGTCGTAGCGGTGAAAAAGTTGAACATCTTAGGATAATTTAATACCATATCTTTGCAATGGATGTTCAGATTATTGCTACATACTAATTGCTTCAAAGTCAAAGCCTTTATTACAATCTTGATATTGATACAGGTTGTGGCAATTGGATGTGTAAGCGCCGAAGAAGTTACAAGAGATGCAGATAGCACGAAAAGCATCTTTCAGCTATTATCTGATGAAGATGTGCTTAAGATATCTATCACGACTGATATCGAGAACTTACTAGCACACAAGAACATCGATACTTCTCAAAAAGGTCTTCTTCAGATAGATGGTGCCCAAAATCATGTAAAAGATTGGAATATAAAAGTAAGTGCTCGTGGCAGATACAGACGCAAGACGTGTGACTTTCCTCCTCTGAAATTAAAATTCAAAAAAAAGGAGTTAAGGGCTAATGGCTTAAAGACTTACAACGATCTAAAATTGGTCACACACTGCAGCGAACGAGCCGAGAGTGAGGAGCTTGTTTTAAAAGAATATCTGGCATATAAGATCTTGAATATCATAACGCCTCAAAGCTTTAAAGTACAGCTTGTCAAAGCAACATGGATAGATAGTGGCGACCATCATAACGATGAAGTTAAGTGGGCCTACCTCATAGAAAGTGAAGAAGAAGTCATAGAACGACTAGGCTGTAAGCCATACAAAGAACATGGTGCACTTCATGAACAGTTAGATCCCGAGAATGCAGCAATCACTTATCTCTTTCAATATATGATAGGCAATCATGATTGGAAAACAGAAAGCAGTCAGAACATATGTCTCATCCAACAATCAACAGATGACGATATTATAGCCATACCTTATGATTTTGACTTTAGCATGTTGGTAGGTGCTTACTATACTTCTATACCATATATACTTAACAAGACTAACAAAAGAATGTATCTGGGCAAGTCTTCAGCCGCAGAAACCAAGAAGGCGATCGAACTATTTCAATTAAAAAGGAAAGACATCATCACAGAGATCAAGTCATGCAATCATCTGAGTAGATCGTCACGCCAAGATGTGATTAGCTACATCAAGTCTTTCTATAGGCACAACCAGAAACCTTTGAATAAACCAAAGACTAAGTACTGACATCAATCAAAGAATAAATAGAGCCAAGCATATAAACAATATAAAAGATATCTTGTCTTAATTAAAGAACAGCAGAAAGAAGGACATGCAGCGCAGGAAGTTTATAAAGAAAGGCAGTTTAGTGGGTTTGGGATTCTTGGGTCTTAGGTCATATGCTGATGCTTTTGACATAGCAGATAACCATGCTACAGAATATGAAGACATCTTTGGATGCGGTTATGGTCGTCTAAAAAAAGACCCCAATAAGATCCTAAACCTTCCAAAGGGCTTTTCTTATAAGATCATTTCCCAACGAGGGGAAAAGATGTCAGACGGTTTGCTTGTACCTGGTTTAGGAGATGGTATGGGCACCTTCCAAGGAGCTGATCCCAACCACACAATCATCGTTAGAAACCATGAGATATCACCTAAGGATGTGATCAATGGAGGATTTGGCAAAGAGATGGATCTGTTGGGTAAAGTTTCATCAGACCTTTTCTATGATTACGGCCATGGCACAACGCCCTGCTTAGGAGGCACGTCGACGCTGATCTATAATCGAAAGACACATCAAGTAGAAAAACAGTGGCTTAGTCTCGCTGGCACTGTGCGCAACTGTGCAGGCGGCACAACACCTTGGGGGTCTTGGATCACATGTGAAGAAAGTGTGCTCAGGGCAAATGATATGCTCGAAAAAGACCATGGTTATAACTTTGAAGTACCAGCTACCAACGGTATAGAGATCCACGATCCACTACCTATAAAAGCTATGGGGCGGTTCAATCACGAAGCTGTGTGTGTTGACCCTCGGACAAGCATCGTCTATCAGACGGAAGATCGTCCGGATGGGCTCATCTATCGCTATGTGCCAGATGTCCCAGGCCAACTGAACAAAGGTGGACGACTACAAGTACTGGCGATTAAAGCGCAATCACCATTTGATACACGAAACTGGACGACGACTGGTGCTAAGAAAATGAAAAAGAATAAAAAGTACGAAGTACATTGGATGGATATCGATGATGTTGAGTCTCCTTTTGATGACCTGAGGGTTCGAGGTAAGAAAGCTGGAGCTGCTGTCTTTGCTAGAGGAGAAGGTGTATGGTTTGGTGATAATGAGCTGTACTTTGCTTGTACTAATGGCGGAAGAGAAGCGATCGGTCAGATATTTAGATATACTCCTTCTCCTTTTGAAGCACAAGAAGCTGAAGCCACAACTCCAGGCACATTAGAGTTATTCTTGGAACCAAACAGATCACGGGTCATAGAAAATTGTGACAATCTAACCATTGCTGCCAATGGTGACTTAGTCATCTGTGAAGACAAACACACACCAAGAATTATAGGAGTTACGCCAAAGGGCAAGACTTATCAGATCGCCAAAAACGTTGGCTACCCATCAGAATTTGCCGGAGCGACGTTCTCTCCTGATGGTTCTACACTATTTGTAAATATTCAGAAGCCTGGGCTTACTATAGCTATTATGGGTCCTTGGGCTGAAGGGGTTAGCTCTTGATTGGTTGTGGCTCTTAGCCAATCAAAATATCAATATAAATCAAAATCAAACAAGGGTATAAGCCCATGCTTCAGATCAAGCCTTGTGGCCTCTGTTTGGGAATCGTATATCTGATAATCTTCTGTTGTTAAAGAATATTTCCTATTTTAAGTTTCAATAAACAACTAGTTCTATTATAGGCATATAACGTAAGTCACAGGAGAACATATTAAGCCTCTAAAATCAAATGTGTGGCCAACGAAGACCGAAAGTCCAAAAAATCCATAATGAATCGATTCATCATATTTTCTTCTTCCTTGCTCTTATTCTTTGCTTGCCAAAACTCGGATCAGCCGTTAGACCTAACAAGCGAGTTTACTCTTGAACCTGGATTTGAGATAAAAGGAGTAGCTGCTGAACCATTATTGTCAGGTTTGGTAGAGATTGAGTTTGACGAGAAAGGTCGAATCTGGACTTTAGAGATGCCCGGCTACATGCGTGACATAGATGGCTCTGGCGAGGATATCCCTGATGGGAAAATATCAATCTTAGAAGATACGGATGGCGATGGGGTCATGGACAAGAAGACAGTCTTCTTAGACAACATGGTTTTACCAAGGGCTATCGAATTAATACACGATGGCTTGCTATACGCCGAGCCACCTAACCTTTGGTATGTTAAAATTGTAGATGACCAACCTGGTGAAAGACAACTGATAGATTCTACTTATTCTTTGGGTGGCAATATCGAGCATGCACCAAATGGGCTTCTTTACAATTTAGATAACTGGATCTATAGTGCTAAGTCAGACCGTCGCTATCGATATAAAGATGGACAATGGGAAAGAGATGCTACTTATGCTAGAGGACAATGGGGCATTTCTAACGATGATGCGGGTCGATTGTACTACAACAATAATAGCAATCCAATATTCGGAGATCTCGTACAACCCAAACAAGCCAATGCCAATCCTTATCTCAGTAGCAAGGGATTAGAAAATCAAAACTTGTGCAAGTCGCGTCGATTCTATCCTGCGCATCCCACTTTAATCAACCGAGGATATGGTGAGGGATCTTTTGATTCATTGGGACGAGTTATAGATTTCACTTCTGCTTGTAGTCCTAAGATTTACCGGGGCAGCCAGTTTCAAGATAAATTTTATCAAAACGCATTTGTTTGTGGACCAGAAGGAAACTTAGTGAAGCGCTACAAAATGGAATTCAACGATGGTGAGACTAAGGCCGTGGCGACCAGCGAAGGTTATGAGTTTCTAACTTCTATGGATGAGACTTTCCGTCCTGTCAACTTAAACAATGGGCCTGACGGCGCTTTATATGTTGTGGATATGCGACAAGCAGTTATCCAACATAGAGCTTACATGACTAGTTACTTAAAGGAATTACTCATTAAAAAAGAGATGGACACCATCCCTAACAGGGGAAGAGTATATCGAGTATCGGATAGTAATAATCCAATTAAAAATCTGCCAGACCTAAGTGGATTATCACTTTCTGATTGGGTAGAAAAATTACAATCTCCCAATGCTTGGCATCGCATCACAGCGCAGAAAAAATTAGTATTTTCCAATGACAAAAGCTTAGTATCATCCATACAAGAGATTGCAAAAGACACACAACACCCACTAGGACAGATACATGCATTATGGACTTTGAAAGGCATGAGTAGTTTAGATGCGGCTTTTCTTGCAGCTCTTTCTAAGAACAACCCAGATGTGATGTCTCAAGTTATTCTACTCGCCAAGAGTCTATATAATGACAATACATCAGCAACCTTAACACCGATCTTCGAGGAAGCATTAGCTTCTTCTGATTTTGATCATCATTTGCAAATAGCGCATAGCATAGGACAGTTACCTAATACAACGCTATACGAGATGGCGAGTACCCTTGGGGTAAAATACGCAGACAACTCAGCTATGGCCAATGCTCTTGTTAGCAGTCTACATGGTAAGGAAGAGCAATATTTGAAACAGTTTCAATCCAACAATAAAGAATCCAAACTGGTTGAAACATTGGCCAAAGCCATAGACAATAAAGTCAATGATAAAAAACAACTTGCCACAATAAGGAACAATGACTTGACTGACAATCGAACCAGAGGTTTTCTAATTTATAATCAATACTGCGCTACTTGCCATGGCATGGACGGTAAAGGATTAGAAAACTTGGCACCACCACTCTACCAAACAGAATATACGGCGGGACCATCAGAACATATGGCATTGATCATGCTGCATGGACTACAAGGACCGCTTACCATCCATGGAGAAGTTTATAAAGGAGCAGCAGTTATGCCCGGCATTAAAGATAATAGCGACATCTCTGATAGAGACATCATAGATATCATAGCATACATCAAGAATGGATTCACTACTGATGCAACATGGTCAAAAATGAAAGAAGAAGATGTAGCTGCACTTAGAGTAAAAACAGCAGATAGAAAAGAGATGTTTACAGAAGAGGAGCTTCAAGAATGGCCGATATCTAGTGAGCAATAGAAAGTATACAAAGTACTGCAATTTAAAAATCCTCACATGGAAGACACATTCGAGAAAGCACAATCGGCAGGGTTCTTTGGCAAGCTCTTTCACTATACCAAACTAAGCGGACCTGGATGGGTGCAAGCAGCAGTCACGCTGGGTGGAGGAACCTTAGTTGGAGCACTTTATCTCGGGGTAGTCGGTGGCTATCAATTTCTTTGGCTGCAACCATTGGCTATGCTCTGTGGTATCATCATGCTAAGTGCTATCAGTTATGTAACACTTAGTAAAGACAAAATAGAAGATCGACCTTTTGAGTTAGCAAAGAGACATGTATCACCTTCTTTAGCTTGGGGCTGGTTGATCGCAACGATTATAGCCGATGTGGTGTTTTGTGCTGCCCAGTTTGCATTGGGTACGGATGCTATACAAGGTAATCTGGGCGGAGGCAATCTGCCGCCTTTTCTAATTACGGGTCTACTTTTTGCAGTTGCCTTTTATTTGATTTGGTTGTTCTCTGGAGAAGGAAAGGCATCTAAGATCATTGACAATATTATAAAATGCTTAGTAGCCACCATTGTCTTGGCATTCATGGGTGTAGCTGTAACACTCATGGTCAATGATGCGATAGATTGGAGCGCTTTAGCAGGAGGCCTTGTTCCTGATTTTTCAGCATTGTTTAGACCTACAGATGCTTACACATCAAGCATCACTGCTGCTGGAGAATATGGAGGATTCTGGGAAAGCTATATATCGGACAGTCAACGTAACATTATCATCGGTGCTTTTGGCACTGCAGTAGGGATCAATATGACTTTCTTACTGCCCTACTCTATTATGAAGAAAAAGTGGGGTAAGAAACATCGCGAGTTGGCTCGATTTGATTTATTCTTAGGGTTGCTTATTCCGTTCATACTTGGTGCATCTGCATTGATTATTTCTACGGCTTCACAGTTTCATGCCAAGAAAGATGGCCATGTAAGTGAAGGAGCTTACCATCAAGTACTGGATGCACGTCTAAAAGCAGAGCACAATGATTTTGCAACTTTCAGTGTTGCACAGATTGCACAGCTTAGACAGAGCGCACCTACTGTTGACAAAGAGCTATCAACCATGTTGGCCAAAAGAAATGCAAATGATCTAGCCAAAGCGCTAACACCCTTTTTAGGCAACTGGTCACAGTTGATATTTGGGATTGGTATACTGGCTATGGCTATCAGTACCATGTTGGTACACATGATGATGAACGGATATGCCGTCAGTGAAGCATTTGGCCAACCTGGTCAACGAAGACTATTCTTGATAGGTGCCGCGATTCCTGCTCTCGCAGGTTTCTTCTCTCCACTCATTTGGAATGGAGCAGCCAAAACGGCGCTAGCTGTACCTGCCTCAGTGATTGCTACTACCTTACTTCCAATAGCTTACTTGATCTTTCTGCTACTGATGAATTCCAAAAAGGCTTTGGGTGAAGAACTACCTAAGCGAAGAATACTGGTAAATGTTATGATGTTTGTAGCAACCGGTATAGCGACCTTTGCTTCTATCTGGGCGTTGGTAGGCAAGTACCAAAGCTCCAATGTTTATGATCATCGCTTTGGCTTGGTGGGATTGATTGGCTTGCCTATTTTGATTCTGATTGGGGTCATTGGATTCATGCGCAGAGAGCAAGCTGAGGCAAGTTAGCTCGGAACTATTATACCTTTATAATCTTTATACTTCTACACGATGCAGACTTTCGGAATTATAGGTGGGGGCATGATTGCCAATTTTCATGCGCAAGCCATTCAAGCCATGAGCAATGGACGGTTAGGTGCCATCTACGCTCGAAATCTTAAAAAGGCAAACGAGTTAGCCCAAAAATATAATTGCAAAGCTTATTCTAATTTAGAAAAATTACTCGCTGATACTTCGATCGACATAGTTACGATCGCTACTCCTTCAGGTGCACATCTTAACCCAACTATAGCAGCAGCCAAAGCTGGAAAGCACATCATCTGTGAAAAGCCTCTGGAAGTCACTCCAGAGAGAATCAACCTAATGATTACAATCTGTGCCGAGCAAAAGGTTGTTCTGGCTGCCATCTTTAACAGACGGTTCAATCCCGCGGTACAAGCCTTTAAGCAAGCAGTTGACAACGGAAGATTTGGGACACTAACACTGTGCGATGCTTATGTAAAATGGTATCGAACACAAGAGTATTATGATTCTGGAGCATGGCGTGGGACGTGGGAACTTGATGGTGGCGGTGCTTTGATGAACCAGTCCATTCATACCATTGACCAATTGATATATTTGGCTGGTCCGATAAAACGACTTTCAGCTTCTACTACCTGCTTGATCCATGAAGGCATAGAAGTAGAAGATACTGCTGTAGCCATATTAGAATATGAAAGTGGTGCTCGAGGCGTCATCCAAGGAGCTACTTCTTGTTGGTCTTCAAGTGGTCATCCTGCGGAGGTGCATCTTTGCGGTAGTGAAGGCTCAGTATTCATGAGTGATGCATCTTTTAGAGTTTGGGACTTTAAAGATGTAAGCGCCGAAGATGACTTTGTAAAAAGCAATCTCATGGAAGGCGCCGACCAAGGCTTAGGAGCTAATGATCCTTCTTCAATTAATTTTGATGGCCATTTGCGTAATTTTGAAGATGTTGTTGACGCCATTGAGAATAATAGAGCTCCGCTGGTGACAGGAGCAGAAGGATTGAAAGCAGTTGAAGTGATCGATGCTATATATCGCAGTGCTAAAGCTGATGGGGCTTGGATAGAATTAGATAATAATTTATAATTAGAAATTGATACTCACAGGATTTACAGATGAAGCGGCGAGTGATCTTGCTGGGCAGATAAAAGTCAAGAAAGCGTTGGGCTGGGATCACATGTCCTTGCGGATGATTGATGGGACAAATATCCATGATTTACCCGATGCCAAATTTGCAGATGTCTGGGAGGCACTGGAAGAAGCTAATATCCGAGTTGCTGAGTTTGGAACAATGATTGGCAGTTGGGCAAAGACGATACATTCTGATTGGGACTTGACCTTAGGAGAAATAGATCGCTGCATTCCTAAGATGCAAAAGCTGGGAGTAAAGAACGCGCGCATCATGTCCTATGCGCAATGCACTTGGGGAGAAGAACAATTTGAAAAAAAGCGTTTTAAAAGACTACGCGAGATCACGACTCGATTTAAAGATGCGGGATTAGAAGCGCTTCATGAAAACTGTATGAACTGGGGTGGCTTTTCAGCAGATCATACTTTGCGCTTATTAGATGAAGTGCCTGGTCTGAGATTGGTGTTTGACACTGGCAATCCTGTCTTCCAAAGAGATCGCTCCCAACCTCAATCTTCTAAACCAAACTACTACCCTTGGCAAGATGCGTTATCTTTTTACAATCAAGTAAAACATGCGATTGCTCATGTGCATGTCAAAGATGGCATCATGCACGATGAAGAAAGAGAACCAGAATATACTTTTGCTGGCGAAGGACAAGGGCATACTAAAGCGATCATCGCTGATTTGTTGGCCAATCATTACAAAGGTTTTGTTGCTATTGAGCCACATGTTGGAAAGGTCTTTCACACCAGTGAGGGAGCAGGTGATCCTCAGAGGGAGTATGATCTTTATTTGGAATATGGACAACGGTTTGAAAGGTTGTTGGAGGAGATATAATTAAACTTCCGCTGCGTCGAGCTAACTCTTATATCTGAGTTTGTTGTAACCACTGGTAGGCCAAGCGAACTCAAAAACCAATAAGCAAATCATAGAAGGTACTTAAGAAGCCGCTGATAAAACTCAGCGGCTCCTGTTTTCACGGAGAGAAAATGTCCTCTCTGATGATGCTCGCAACAGTGGATTAAACATGTTGCGCGGTTATAAAAGCAAATATGAGAAACAAAAATTGACTTGTCAACCACATGATCATGTGGTTGCATGTTTGTCAAAAAAGTATTAAAACTGTCAACAGAAAATTCATTGATGTCCGAAAATAGAATGCACGTGTCCGATATCGGATATTATATAATTAATTTAAATGTGTTTTGAATTGATTATCAACCACTTAATAGTTGGCACACCCATTGTTCTGCTTATAGTACATAACCAAAGCACAACATGGATCGAAAAATATCAGACTCGGAAGTAAACAAAGGAAAACTCCAAACAACGATCAAGTATGGAGTGATCATAGCCATCATCGCTGCCCTTC
>CALIHL010000009.1 GCA_938022935.1 uncultured Saprospiraceae bacterium | reverse complement strand
GAGATAGCCTATGTGATAGGGGCTACTGCTCGTAAGGATGGCTACTATGAGGGCAATGGCTATCAAGTCACTTGGACATTTGGTCACTTCTGCACCTTGCTGCCTCCACAAGACTACGAAGTCCATTGGAAGCGCTGGGATCTTCGCACCTTACCGATGCTGCCTGAACACTTTAAGACCAAGTTGATGAGCGACAGTGGCGTTAAGAAGCAGTTTAAGATTATAAAAGGACTCTTTAAAAAAGCATCCGTTGTGATCAACTGCGGGGATGCGGGGACAGAGGGGGAGCTCATCCAGAGATGGGTGATCAAGGAAGCAAAGTATAAAGGAACAGTAGAGCGACTCTGGATATCCTCACTGACTTCGGAAGCGATCAAAAAAGGCTTTGAAGACCTGAAGCCAGCCAGTGCTTTTGACAATTTGTATTATGCGGCCAGCTCAAGAGCCATCGGGGATTGGCTCTTAGGGATGAATGCCACAAGGCTATACACGCTTAAGTATGGTGGATATAAGCAAGTGCTATCCGTGGGTAGGGTACAGACGCCAACATTGGCCATGCTGGTCAAGAGACATCGAGAGATAGAAAACTTTTTGCCTAAGGCATACTGGGAGCTACATACGAAGTATCGTGATGTCACTTTTAAAAACACAACTGGACGATTTGATATAATCGAGAAAGGAGAAGAGCTGCTGGAGCAGATCAAAGGCAAAGATATCGTCATCACTGATGTTGAGAGAAAGGATGGCAAAGAGTATGCCCCTAAGCTCTATGATCTGACGAGTATCCAAGTGCATTGTAACAACAAGTATGGGTTCTCGGCTGACAAGACATTGAAGACGGTGCAGAAGCTATATGAGATGAAAGTCGTCTCATACCCAAGGGTGGATACGACTTACTTGCCTGAAGATGTCTATCATAAGGTGCCCAAGATCTTAGAGCGACTGACAGATTACAGTCAATACACCACTGAGATTTTAAAAGGTAAAATCAAGAAATCTAAAAAAGTATTTGACAATAAGAAAGTTACAGATCATCATGCGATCATACCGACAGGTGAGCAGCAACGACTGAGCGGAGAGCAAGCACAAGTTTATGACATGATCGTAAGAAGGTTCTTGGCAGTCTTTATGCCAGATTGTAAAGTGGCAAAGACAACAGTAAAAGCGGAAGTAGAGGAGGTCAAGTTTGTTGCGAAGGGCAAGGAGATCATTGATGAAGGCTGGAGGGTATTGTTTCCCAAAAAGAACAAATCTTCTAATGAATCAGAAGATGAGAAAGATGGAGATGATGATGGTGTCTTACCATCTTTTAAAAAAGGAGAGCAAGGTCCTCATCAGCCTGCCTTATTAGAAAAAATGACCAAGGCTCCATCTTACTACACTGAAGCATCATTGTTGAGGGCTATGGAGACAGCAGGGAAGCAAGTAGATGATGATGAGCTGCGAGAGCTGATGAAGGCCAATGGTATCGGCCGACCATCTACACGGGCCAATATTATAGAAACTCTTTTTAGAAGAAAGTACACGTATAGAAGAAAGAAGCAAGTCTTACCCACTGAGGTTGGGATACAGCTGATAGAGACGATTAAAAATCAACTGTTGATCTCAGCGGAGCTGACGGGTCAATGGGAGAAGCGATTGAAAGAGATCGAACTGGGCAATTACAGCCCAAAGCCATTCATACATGACATGAAAAAGATGGTCAGTGATCTCGTCGCTGAAGTGAAAGTAGAAACCAATGTCAAGCGTTTTGCAGCACCGGTGACTACATCTTATTCTAAATCATCGACCCAATCTAAAACAAGGAAGAAGACTACAAGCAAAGGATCCAAATCATCAAAAGCAAGCGCTTCCATGCAATGCCCAATGTGCAACAAAGGAATAGTTGTAAAAGGCAAGACACGCTTTGGTTGTACACAGTATAAAGAAGGTTGTGATTTTGGGGTGCCGTTTACTTTTATGGGCAAGAAGATCAGTGATGTTCAAGTCAAGAGATTGGTTGATAAAGGTTCTACTGTCAAGCTGAAAGGCTTTAAATCTAATGCGGGAAAAGTTGACGGTAAGATTGTTTTAGATGAGAACAAAAAACTTTCCTTCGAGTCAGCCAATCAAGCAAATAGCACTGGGAAGCCAAAACCTAAGTCCGTCGACATGCCTCCATGCCCGAAGTGTAAAGAGGGTAGACTGATCAAAGGGAAAGCTGCTTATGGCTGCACAAGATGGAAGTCAGGCTGTGACTTTACATTTGCATTCAAAGATATCAAGATAAAAGCGGCAGGGCAAAAACTAACGAAAGATCTGGTCTTGAAGATTATAAGTGGTTAGGCTGAAAAAAGAGAACCAGAAGACTATACTGTTCGTTTGGTTGCCTTATAAACAAGCACAACTATCCATTCCCCTATGCGGTAGAGAAAAAGATTTAGAATTTTATCTGATAAGCTATTGAAGGGACTAGTGGCAGACTGACATATGATGTCTGCGTGACTTAAGGTGATTGATGGCTCTGTTGATCACACCTCGTTTTAAGTATGAGCTAAAGATCATTTGCTCAGATAACTTTTCACGATTACGCCACAAAGAGACGAAGACTTCTTGTGCTGCATCTTTACTAGCAGTCTCGTCTTTAAGAACTTGAAAGGCAGTATTGACTAATCTTGGATAGTACAGATCGAACAACTTTTGAAAAGCGGATTCGTCTATAGCTCTGAGTTGCTTGACGATAGCTTTATCAATGTTAAGTTGTTCTTCGATCATAAGTTGTGCATATAACGCACATGGTGATAAGGCTATTTTAAACGTTTGTCGTTTACATCAGTTCTTTACTAAGTAGCTTTTTGATACGCCTCGGTCAACCAAGCGATTAGTTCTTTATCAACTTCTTTCGCATCTGACAATCTCACTCTGTGTGTACACATAGTACCAAATGGTCCTGAGTTTTCTAATCTGTCAGTGGTCCCCTTGTCCTTGATCTTTAAGCCCAGATCTATTCTTGTCTTAGTCGCTGGCTTGATCAAAGCAAACTGTTTCTTGCGTATGATGCTAACCGTTGTTTTCTTAGGCGTGATGATCACGTCGCTACCTAACTTCTTTACAGTCTTTAGTAGTTGCTCGTATATAGGTATCAGTGCCTCTTTGCCTTTATATTGATTAGTGACGAGGTCATAGTCAGATGTGTTTTCTTCTTTGGAGAGGGTGACAATTGTATTGGCAAATCCATGGGTGACACCATGTTCACCTTTTAGATACTTGACCCCTTCAGAATGCTTTGCAAAGGCCTTTGCTTTTAATATCTTTTTCCATTCTTCAAGTGACTTGCCAGTTTTCTCTGGCATGTTATTGATCATCGTCTGAAGTGCCTTATCCATTTGCTTGTATTTTGCGAAAGCTCAATATATATTATTCATTATAAAGTCAACCAAGGGAGCTGGATCTTCGAGTCCATGTGGATGATGACCAACGCCTTCTTTTACAATTACTTGAAATGAACCACCAGCTGCGAGAAAAGCACTCTGTAGTAAGACAGTATTCTCCTCATGTGGTACAACTTTGTCCGAGTCGCCATAAACATGGATGACTGGTATGTCTGCTTTGGCAACATTTACGCAAGTGTGAAGAGGTATGTTTTTATAACCTAAGACGGACAAAGTATCCAAGCCATGGGCCTCAAGACATGTTTTCATGATTCTGCTGAGCCTGCTCCATCATATAATCCGCCGGGCCAACTCTTGATCTCGCAGACAGGAGCATCGGCATATATAGCAAAGACCTTGTCTGTGTTTTGTGATGCCCAATTATAAACAATCAGGCCCCACGACTCATGCCTTCCAGTACGACTTTTAGGTTGAGGTTGTATGTTGAAGTGCAGAAGTCATAGAAGTTGTAGTGCCGATTCATAATCAATTTACGTAAGTAGAGTAGCATGGATAGTTAAGGTAAATATATCATATGCTAACCAGGAAAGGTGATAGATCATAAATATCAAGTAGATAGCTACAGTTGATGATGCTGACTTTAACAAGTGAAATAAAGGTCTAAGCGGATAACCGCTGAATTAAGGAACTAATCCCATGATTATTTTGATAATGATATGTACATAATATTGCGCTCGCATTCGTGAGTGAATAAAACTTTAAATATTTCAATGAATAATCTAATTAACGAAGTAAGCAGACACCTTAATGACAATGTGATCATGCAGTTGACAAGACAGATCGGAGCTACTGATCCTAATCAAGTGAAGAGAGCAAGTCAAGGTATATCTGAGCTTTTACTCAATGCGATCCAAAGAAGCGCTAATCACCAACAAAGAGGTGGCGGTTTGATGGGCGCTCTCCAGAATGATCATGATGGTGGTATCCTAGGCAACCTGATGGGAGCACTTTCTGGACAGCAAAAAGTAAACAATCCAAAGACAATGAACGGTGAAGGTATCGTGAGACACCTCTTGGGCAACAAACAATTAGAAGCAGCACAGGTGATCGCTCAGATGAGTGGATTAGATTTGTTTAAGTCAGGTGTATTAACTCAGTTGATCGCACCAGTAGTGATGGGTGTAGTCGGTCAAAAGAAAAAGTCTAATGGATTAGATCTTGGTGGACTAGCCAACATCTTACTTGGTGGAGGACAAAATCAAGGACAACAACAGCAGCAAAATCAAGGCGGCGGTGTCTTAGGCAATGTCTTAGGTAGCCTCTTAGATCAAGATGGTGACGGTAACATGATGGATGATCTACTCAATATCGGTATGAAGATCTTGAAGAAGTAAGATCATATTCTTAAGAATATAGATTATGAAAGGGTGTCTGTGCTAAGCATGATCACCCTTTCTCTTTGAGTGATAAGATGGGTTAACAAAATATTTTCTGGGGTTCTATTGTGATTTCCTGAGACTCGCGTTATTTTACTGACCTGTTGTAGAGATGCACGATCGGCAAGACTCCCACAGCATGAAATGAAAATCTATGAAAAAGAAAAAGAACAACAAACAAAAGGCTAGAAGAGACTTTATCAAAAAGACTTCTGTCGGAGCAGCGGGCTTCATGATAGTGCCGAGACACGTACTGGGAGGAAAGGGATTTGTAGCTCCCAGTGATACATTTAATATTGTAGGGATAGGTGCTGGCGGAAAGGGATTTAGTGATATGGCCGAGTGTGCAAAGAGTCCCAATGCCAATGTGATCGCCTTTTGCGATGTTGACGACCGTCAGGCTGTAAGAGCGAAGACTTCATGGCCTGAAGCAAAGTATTATCACGACTTCCGTGAAATGCTTAATAAGCATGAATCAGACATAGACGGTGTAACCGTATCAACACCAGACCATACCCACGCTGTAGCTGCATATGATGCGATGCAAAGAGGAAAGCATGTCTACGTACAGAAGCCACTAACGCATGATATATATGAAGCGAGAGTGCTTACAGAATCGGCTGATAAGTTTAAAGTAGTTACTCAGATGGGTAACCAAGGCGCTTCAGGTGACGGTGTACGCAAGATGAAAGAGATGTATGACTCTGGTATGATCGGTATAGTGGAGAAGGTCGTTTGTTGGACAAACAGACCTATCTGGCCACAAGCTTTGTCTGTACCAGAAGGATCGAAGCCAATACCTACAGAGCTCGATTGGGATCAATGGTTAGGCACTGCGCCATATAGAGATTATAACGATGGCTATCTACCGTTTGATTGGAGAGGATGGAGTGACTATGGGACAGGTGCCTTGGGTGATATGGCTTGCCATATTATGGATCCAGTATTTAGGATCTTACCAATCAAATACCCAAAGTCAGTAGAGGCGAGTATGTCAGGCAGCTACGTAGGTAACTTTGCCGAAAAAGATTACTCTGCGAGCTTCCCAAACGCAAGCAAGATACACTTCACATATCCACGGACAGATGGTCCTGGAGAAATCAGGGTAGCTTGGATGGACGGCGGTATACAGCCAGAACGTCCCGAAGGCTTAGGTCCAGATGAACCGATGGGTAACTGGGACGGAGGAACGATCTTCTACGGTACCAAAGGCACACTGATGTGCGATTGTTATGGTGCTAATCCAAGATTGATACCAACACTTCGTATGGAATATGAAGAGATGCCTGCAGAGACTGAAGCAAGAGTACCAGAAGGACACTATGTCCAGTGGGTCAATGCTGCTATGGCTGGATATGGCAATGGAAAGACAAGTTCTCCATTCTCATATGCAGGGCCATTCACAGAGAGCATCTTGATGGGTAATCTTGCTATCAATGCTTACAATCTTAAGAATCCAGAGATGAAGAGTGATAACTTCTGGAGCGGCAATGCACGATTTATCGGGCGCAAACAACTGCTTTGGGATGGTTCTAAGATGGAGATCACCAACCTTGCAGAAGCCAATCAATGGGTGAAGCGAGAGTACAGAGGTGACTGGGATTTTGGAACTGTGGGATAGTTAGTCCTTATCGTTTGTCCGTCAATGGTTGGCAGTTTTTGGCTGACGGTTTTTGGCTTTATGAATGTGATATTTCTTGATCACTATTGAAGTGATTTGAAACCTATATAAGTTTAGTTGCACTGACTTATATAGGTTTTTTTAATTGGGCAGCTACGCATTGTCTGTTGCTGGATCTGCTACTTGACTGTTTCATCCATGCTATATCCCCGTTTATCTAAATTATTAATTCGCACAAATGTTTTTATAGTTCTTCGCAATAGTAATCATGAAGTAGATGCCAATAGGCGTCAAGCGCAAATGCATTAAGAACTATGATCAGACTTAAGAATATCAACAAGTCATACACGATGGGGACGAACAAACTACATGTTCTCAAAGGCTTGGATATCAATATCGATGATGGTGCATTTGTATCTATCATGGGCTCTTCAGGTTCTGGAAAATCAACCTTGCTCAACATATTAGGAATTCTCGACGATTATGATGAAGGTCAGTACTGGTTAGGAGATCAGTTGATTGATAAGTCTTTAAGCGAGAAGCAAGCAGCCTTCTTTCGCAATCAGCATATTGGGTTTGTTTTTCAATCATTTAATCTGCTCAACTTCAAGACCGCACAAGAGAATGTTGCACTGCCGCTGTACTATCAGAAAGTGCCGCGTAAAGAAAGAGCTGCCAAAGCATTAGAATATTTGGATATGGTAGGTCTAGCCGATTGGGCAGGTCACTATCCTAATCAGATGTCTGGAGGCCAGCAACAACGTGTAGCCATCTCAAGAGCGCTGATCAGTAATCCCAAAGTAATCTTAGCAGATGAGCCGACAGGCGCTTTGGATAGTAAGACTTCTCATGAAGTGATGGAGATATTTAAAAGAGTAAATGGGCAAGGAATCACGACGGTTATAGTAACTCACGAAGATGATATAGCAGAACTGACGAACCAAGTGATCAGATTGAAGGATGGGAGGATAATGAGTTAATGTGCTAATTGATGAATGATAGAATTGCAGAATTATAGAATGAATGAATGTGAGAATTAGCGAATGTGGAAATTAGAAAAGTGGGGATGTGAGAAGGGAGAATTGAGATGCGAGATGGGAGATTACAGGGGGCAGATTTCAGAATTGCAGTCGTCTGTCGTCCGAGAATCTATTGTCTGCTCAATCAATGAAACAATACAACTATGAAACAATCCAAAAATACAACACCGTGGTCCGTCGTCCGAATAACTGTTGTCCGTTCAACAATGAAACAATAAAACAATGAGTCGAGATTTCAGAAGCCAGATGTCAGATTTCAGAATAACTGTGGTCCGTCGTCCGTATAGCCGTCGTCTTCTCAATCAATGCAACCATAAAACAATTTAGCCATATACCATAAAACAATTATCCCATTAGCAAATTAACCCATTAGCAAATTAGCAATGTTCGATTACGACAAATGGCAAGAAATATTCTCGAGTATTGGTAAGCATAAGCTGCGTACCGTCTTGACGGCCTTTGGAGTCGCATGGGAAGAGCGAATGCAGTTATTAAACTTGTTTAAGAACCAAATGTCTGGGAGACATTTGATGAGGGAACCGCGAAGCGGACGGGGTGCAAGATTCCGGATATCTCTTTTATGCATATTTAAAGATTTAGCAATTTAGGATGTTCGATTACGATAAATGGCAAGAAATATTCACGAGTATTGGTAAGCATAAGCTGCGTACCGTCTTGACGGCCTTTGGAGTCGCGTGGGGAATCTTCATGCTCGTCCTCCTCTTAGGAGCGGGCAAGGGCTTGCACAACGGTATCGCTTATCAGTTTGAAGGAGATGCACTCAATAGTCTTTGGATACGCCCAGGCAGAACGTCTGTTCCATTCAAAGGGATGAAAGAAGGTCGACGAATCAAGCTCGACAATTCTGATTATAAGTTTCTACTAGACGAGTTTGATAAGATAGAAGAGTTAAGTGGGAAGTATTTTTTAGGAGGCAACAAGGTCGCTAAGTATAAAGAGATGGCCCTTGCTTATGATGTGCAAGGGATACATCCAGATGGCGCTATTGTAGAAGGTCTAACAGTTACGAAAGGTAGAGCCTTGAACTATGCGGACCAATTAGAAAATAGGAAAGTAGCAGTCATAGGAGAGCCTGTCGTTGATCAGTTGTTTAAAGATGAAGATCCAATCGGCAAGATGGTGACTCTTGATGGCGCTAATTATAAAGTTGTTGGCGTCTTTCATGATAAAGAAGGAGAGCGGTCGATGCGTAGATTTTACTTGCCCATCTCAACAGTACAAAAGGTATACTCCTCATTAGACCGTTTAGATCAGTTGATTATTGCTGCAGGAGATTTGTCACTTGCAGATATGGAGCTGTTGGAGCAAAAAACTAGAGAGGCACTTCAAGGGCGTAAGATGATTGCGCCAGATGATAGGAGAGCGCTGAGAATCTTTAACATGGCCAACGAATATCAAAGCTTGGTCAGTCTTATGACGGTGATGAATGGTATCATCTGGATGGTTGGGATCTTCTCTATGATCGCAGGCGTCATCGGCGTGAGCAATATCATGTTGATTATCGTCAAAGATAGAACGAAGGAGATTGGAATCAGAAAAGCGATAGGGGCGACACCAGGCTCTATAGTAAGTATGATATTTCAAGAGTCCATTTTTATAACGGCCATAGCTGGCTATGTTGGCCTGGCTTCAGGCATAGGGATTTTGGCCTTGCTTCAAGGAGTTGAGTCGGAGTTTTTCAGAAACCCTGAGGTAAATTTTGGAGTAGTGTTCGCCGCAACAGTGGTTTTGGTTTTAGCTGGTGTTTTAGCTGGACTGCTACCTGCTATACAAGCTTCTCGTATTAATCCAGTAACTGCAATAAAGAGCGACTGATGCGAGGATTATTTGATAGAGACAAATGGCAAGAGATCTTCGCTACAATATCGAAGAACAAGCTACGCACCTTTTTGACTGCACTCGGTGTCTTCTGGGGCATCTTCATGCTTGTGTTCTTATTGGGTATGGGTAAGGGATTAGAAAACGGAGTCTATAAAGACTTTGGAGCAAGAGCTAAGAATATCATGTATGTCTGGTCCTCAAGGACTACGCTGCCGCATAAAGGATATAAGGCTGGGCGTCTTGTTCCACTCGAACTGGCAGACTTAAAGTTGTTAAAAGAGAAAGTTGAGGAGCTTGATAAGATAGCTCCTCGTAACGAGATAGGTCAACATCCGGTTGTTCATGGCACTGCTTCTGGAGAATATACCATCCGTGGAGAGCTAACAGACATGCCGATCATTGAGGCTTTCAAAGTAACTCAAGGTCGATATATCAATCACTCTGATGTGACCGATGCACGAAAGGTGTGTGTGATCGGAGAGACAGTCCGGGATGTTCTGTTTGGTGATGACGTAGCTGTCGGTGCTCACTTGACGGTGAGAGGAGTTGACTTTAAGGTAATCGGTGTTTATGAGCCAGGACAGATCAAAGAGTGGACCAGAGAAGATATGGAGTCAGTCGTGATACCGCTGACGACTATGTCTCGAGCCTTTGGAACAGGCGAGTACATCGACTATATGGTATGCGCAGCAAAGCCTGGATACCAAGTGGCACAGATGGAGCCTAAGATTAGAGAAGCACTGAAAAGTATAAAGAGTATCCATCCTGATGATAGTGGTGGAATAGGAGGGTTTAATCTGGAGGAAGAGTTTCAACAAATCCAAGGACTCTTTATAGGCATTAAAGGTTTCCTTTGGTTTGTAGGGATCGGAACTTTGATTGCCGGGATCATCGGTGTGAGCAATATCATGTTGATCATTGTTAAAGAAAGAACCAAAGAGATTGGAATTAGAAAAGCACTGGGAGCAACTCCTGGATCTATCATCAGTATGATCTTGACAGAATCTGTTTTCATAACAGCGTTGTCAGGTTTCTTAGGAATGGCATTGGGGACACTGATCATTGGTGGTCTAAGTTATCTTCTGATCTCTAATAACATAGAAACTGAAAACTTTTATAACCCGCAAGTGAATCCAATAGTTGGAATCACTGCGACGATAATATTAGTAATTGCTGGTTTGTTGGCTGGCCTTATTCCCGCGCTGCAAGCTTCAAAAGTGAATCCTGTTGTTGCGTTAAAAGATGAGTGACCGATCTCGAAGAGTCGAGTACGACAGTGCTCGAAGGGAGCGAACCGCGAAAGCGGCGAGCACGTAAAGAAAGTTAAAGAACAAAAATCCGGAGCTTTCCCAAATCAACAAACAAAGAAGCCAAAGCTTCTTAACAAACGAGCCACGCTAAAAGCGGCGAGTAAAAAGCTCACACGCTGCAAGCGGAGGTGAATAAAACGAGCCACGCTAAAAGCGGCGAGTAAAAAGCTCACACGCTGCAAGCGGAGGTGAATAAACGAGCCACGCTAAAAGCGGCGAGTAAAAA
>CALIHL010000008.1 GCA_938022935.1 uncultured Saprospiraceae bacterium | reverse complement strand
ACTTTGAGTACGTCGCCTGATACCTTGGTGGTTATCTTATCCAACTCAATGCCTGACACTGAGATCTCGATTGAGTTTTCATTTCCCTTGACGAGGGTGGCATCTACTCCAGCGGCAACTGATATACCTGAGAAGGACTTTAGGTCCCTGATCTCAGAGTCTGCTGCTTCCACTGATTGGCTGGATATGGCAAGAACAGCCATTACAAGAAGTTGAATTGAGTATTTCATATCTGTTTGATTAGTTAGTGTGAATGGTACGAATGTATCATCTGCCCTATAGATACAGCGGGCTTAATCGACCAAAGTGGGTCAAAATGTAGATTAAAAGATGGTTTTAATTGCTCAATCAGCAGTAGAGCAGAGTCAAAAGGCTACTTTTTAATAGCCGCTGTAAGCTTCATCGCATATTCATCTATATACTCTTGCTTGCGCTTTAGCCGATACTGCATCACCCATCTTGGATGTGGTAGCGGTTGTATCTCTTCAAAGAACTGATACTGATCATTTAGCTTTTTGAGATACTTGAAGTTTTTGCCTTGTCCCATAGAGAAGGCGACTTTCATGTTTGCACCAAATTTGATTTGCGTCTTGATGTTTTTGATGATGTGTGGTTCGACTGCTTCTTGGAGATCTTTTTGATCATAATAATTCACATTCTTGCCCTTGCCGATAAAGCCGAGTGGGCAAACGGAGGTGATGTAGTAGTTTTTATAGAATTTCTTCACGCCTCCTAATGCCTCTATCATATCGTAGACAAAGAGTGCTGAGAGTTCATTGCGTTTATGAAATGTATTCTTGATGCCAATGACACTTTCTAAGATCTTAGGATCTGTGAAAGGTACACCTGTGACACCAGCACCTAATCTCCCTGGATTGATCCCAAACAGAAATGTCCTCTGCTTTTTATCACTAAAGTATTTGTGGTAAAAAGCTTCAAAAACCTCCCAGGTCTCGTCTTGCTCAAAAGGGTAGATGAGTCCTATCTCTTTTGGGATTTTCCAATTGGGCTTTAGTTTTCGATGAAAGCTAATGACTTGTTCTGCAAATGTCATGGAGCGAAAGTAAGGAAGATTTATTCTTCGGTATCACTTAAAAACGCCACTTGCTTCCACTCTCTATCTATGGCGTCATTGGATTGAGATACTCCAGGAGTGCTTCTCCCTTCAGTGATGTACTTTGAGAGTAAGGACCTTAATTCTTTGACTTTCTCAGGGTGAGAGGAAACTAAGTTAAGTGACTCTTTAGGGTCACTGGCAAGGTCGTATAGCTGCACCTTTGGTAAAGTATCAATGATGGATTTTTCATTTGGTTTTGGATAGCTCCAACCACCAGAGCCTGGGCACATGATTAATTTCCATTTGTCTTTTCTGATTGCAAAGCTTCCATTGATAGAGTGATGAACTGTTGCTTCTCTGATGGGAGCAGTCAAAGATCTTGATTCAAGAATAGGCAATATGTTAAAACTGTCTTCTCCTTCATTGTCTTGTAATTCATGACTGACGATATCAGAGAATGTTGCCATCAGATCTGTTAGACATATCGTCTCATCAGAAACACTATTGTTCTTTATACCATTGGGCCACTTAATTAGAAAAGGGACTCGATGACCACCTTCAAAGATGTCAGCTTTGTGCCCCCGATATATAGAATTAGGATAATGGCCTTCTGCAACTAACTCATCAATCTTGGCAGCAGGAGAGCAGCCATTGTCACTTGAAAATATTACAATGGTGTTGTCATCTATGCCTTGTTCTTCTATGGCTTCTAAGAGCTTGCCCATATAGTCATCTATCAAGAGCATAAAGTCGCCATAAGGATTGAGTCCACTTTTTCCCGCCCATTCTTCAGTCGGTAGAATAGGTGTGTGTGGAGAAGGGAGAGCGAGATACAGAAAGAACGGATCTTCTTTTTGAGCATGGTCTTTAATATAAGAGATGCTCTTGTTGAAAAAATGGGGTGTTACTTCATCGTGGATAAAATCACTGGATGTAGGTCCTTTGCGCCACCACGAATATTTTCCAGTGTTGACTGTGGTTGAGTCTGGCACTTCTGTGGCTCTTCCATTTTCGACATAGACGTAAGGTGCCATGTCAAGCGATCCAGAATGTCCGTAACTATAATTAAAGCCTAAGTCATTGGGTGTGTTCTGAACAGGTTTGGTAAAGTCAATATTTGAAAAGTCTTTTTCATCCCATCCTTCACCTGTAGTGTCTACAGGGTTGATTTGTGCCCAGTCCCAACCTAAGTGCCACTTTCCAACAAAGCCGGTTTGATACCCTTTGTCTTTTAATATTGAAGCTATAGTGCTTCTAGAACTTGGGATGAGTGCTTTTGATTTCCCTGTCAGCACGCCGCTCTTAAGTTTGCTTCTCCAGCTGTATCTTCCAGTAATTAGTCCATAACGAGTGGGCGTACATACAGAAGAAGGACTATGAGCATCCGTAAAGCGCATGCCTTCAATTCCTATTCTATCAATGTTAGGCGTTTTTATTTTGTTGCTTTCGTAATAAGAGGATATATCGCCATAGCCTAAATCATCGGCGAGTACGACGATGATGTTGGGAAGTGGTTGGCTATCACGCGCTACTTGACAGCTGGTTCCTATGAATAGCAGAAAGATTATGTATAGGATTGCTTTTTTTATGTTGTCTCTCTGGCTCATTTTGAATTGGACGATGTGATCAAATATAGAAGTAATTTGTATGATTGATCACATCGCCCATAGAGCAGGGATAAAATGGAATACCGACTTCTTCATTAAAACTAGCAATTATTCTGTTCTCTATTATTCAAACTCATCAATTGAAATCTTTCTGCTCCGATCATTAGCTTCCTTTACAGCGGATAACATCTGATCTAACAATGAACGATTAAATACCTTTCCTTCTAAGATGACAGTGTTAATCGCTTTAGTATTGCTAATATTCTCTAAAGGGTTCTTGTCTAACAATACGAGATTGGCGTTGTAACCTATTGCAATCTTACCAGTTTTACTTTTGAGCCAATCTGCAGGATTCCTGGTAGCCGAACGCAGCGCTTCCGCCGCAGATAAACCTGCACGATTGAGACTTCCTAACTCATCATGTAGTTAAAAACCTGGAACGGTAGGAGGAAGGTTAGCATCTGTGCCAGCCATGATTTTCACGCCCTTCTTACTTAAGTTATTTGCGATAAGCGCACATGCTTTTCCATATGTAGTCCAAAATGATTTGAGTCCCTCTAATTCTTCAGGTGATAATGCTTCATTCAGCTTGTATCTATTCACTTCTGGAAGCCAGCCTAATCCGCCGGGGATGTATTTTGACCATTCGCTGATGCCTGGGTTTTGATAAGCGAGTTCTACATCGTGAAGTACTTTATCGAGGTCAAATTTTTGGTTGACAAAGCTCTCCGTCAGCCATAGGGTAGAAGTGACAGTGATGTCATTCTTGATTAAGTTTTGGGCGAGGTCATCACTTCTTTCCTTTACAAAATCGAGAAACTCTTCTTCGTGTCCACCAAAGTTGCCATAGTCATCAAACTCTCTAGCTAGAGCATTCATCACTTCTTCGAAGTGGGCAATACCTGATTGACCGTGGTTGTAAATGTCATCATAAGAAACAGCCCAAGGGATATGTCCAAAGATAGGCATGCCTAGCTCCTTTGCTGTCTTTGCAATGGCGATATAACTTTCTCGATTGAGCTGGCTGTAGATCTTGACTCCTTGATATCCGTCAGCATGCAGTTGCTTGATAGTCTGTTTAGCTGATGCAGCGTCAGGCACATTTATAAATCCTTGCGACTGTTCCATAAACAATCCTTCTATTTTAGAAAAACTTCCAAGTCTTGGAGTGGCAACGAACATTTTTGGACCTATACGCCCTTCTTCTATTTGTTGCTTCCATTTTAGATGATCCTCTTCACCTATCAGCTCTCTGATCTCAGTGACACCATTGGCAACATATAGCAATAAGTCATTAGGACTTTGGAACAAGTGTACATGAGCATCGATCAATCCTGGGATGAGGTATTTGCCAGAACCATCAATGATGGTAAACTGGTCCGATGTTGCTTCTACAGAATCTATCGTCTGAATCAAGCCATCTTTTATCGTCACTGTCTGCCCAGAGATGAAGCGATCTCCCTCTTGTGATAAGACGTTTGCATTCGCTATCGCAAATGATCCACTTTGAGGCTCGAACTGCTCATAGTCGACTTGCTCAGTTAATCCACCATAAATCTGTTTACCCATTCTGTTAAACAATAAAGTTGTTATGATCAATAAAATGATGATTAGAATAAAGAAGTATTTAAGGCCTTTTTTGATGTTCATAGTGGTTGTGTTTTTATAATTGATAATCCAAACATAGATTGGAATAGGGCAGCTTCAAAGAGTAAAGTGATGAGCTGCAAGAATGGGGATGGATTGCAGATCACTTGGGATAGTCTGCAAGGTTTTGGGCCGAAATACAGGCTTGAATGGCCTAATTGGTTCGAAATAATGGAATAAAGCTTCTAGATACAGGTATAGACGATGGACAGTCTGAGAGGCTAAGAAGCAAACCTTGCGCATTACCTTTGGTAGAAGTGATAGCATCTCGATTAACAAGGAATGATCGATGGCATTTAACTATCGAACTACCCTTTGTTTCTTCCAAGATTTGTTTGATAGTTGCTCTTTCGGTCTTGGTAGCATGTTGACCCGAAGTTTCAAGAAAACCGACTTTCACGTAGTTCTGTAGGGCTTCAACGTATCTGATCTGACTCAATGGAATACCAAAAAGAGTTTTTTGAAGACTACTTTCTGTTGCAGGTCCCGGATCAGATGTCTTGGCATTTATCTCAGCAGCCATCTCTATATGTCTTCTTTCGGCTATCAACAATGCAAAGGCACCGATGGCAAGAACTGGTATGATGCCCACCATAAATGTACCGTAGATCATATCTGGTAGTAATGACCAAATGATATAACCGAATATGGCCAACCGTGCATATAAAAAGTTGGCTAAGCTGATGAAGAGCATCAATGCTAGATTATAGATGATCCACTTGCCATATGTCCACTTTTGTCCTTTGCCTTTGAGCTTGAAGACATGTCCAAACGCATATTCATATAGTAGACTCGAAAAGAAAGTGACTGCTCCAAACCCAGCACAAACCCAATATCGATCAGAACCTAAAGTTGAGATGCCAAACGGCTCGAATATGATTAAAAAGAGAGTAATGAAAATACTGACGATTAAAGCTGTCTTTGGCGTACCAAACCTACTTTCATCCTCCGGGAAAGGTTGGTTGAGAAAAGAAGATAGCTCATGAATCAAATTCATATTGCTAATATATCAATAGAAGTGTCGGGATGAAAGGATTTGAACCTTCGATCTCTGGTCCCCCAGACCAGCGCTTTACCGGGCTAAGCTACATCCCGAAGAACAAAAAAATTATAAGGTAGTGAAAGTGAGGATACACAGACTCGAACTGTGGACCTCTGCCCTGTCAAGGCAGCGCTCTAAACCAACTGAGCTATACCCTCAAATCAAAAAAACATAGAGTATAGTGAGTTATACCCTCATTTTGAGTTATAATCAATATAGTATCGCACTTTTTGCGTCTATATTGATTCTGCGAATGTAGTATAATTCATGAAAACCAAAACCTTCTTACTCCTCTTCACTCTCAGAAGGATTCACTTTCTTATCATCCATATTCTCATCTAAGAACTTCTTGATTCTATCGATGTCCATATTAGTCTGGATATTGCCAAATGGATCAACGCTTATCTCAAAGCCTTTTAAGTCTTCGTGGACTTCTGCTTCTTTCTTTGGAGTCTTTTTTTTAGCCATTGTTTTTCAATTGTTTAGCAAGAGGGATGCCATCGAGGATGCGCTGGCTACATTCTTTATTGCCAATGAGGCTGATCATCTCAAATAAGTCAGGACCTGCCATCGTGCCCGCGATAAATATTCTAAGTGGTGCGAAGATGGCTCCAAAGCTTAGTTCATTGTCAGCGATATATCCTTTGACTGCCGTTTGTATAGACTCACTATCATTCGGACTGTCATTAATTAAAGACGCCAAAGCGGTGAAGTGTCCTTCGTTTTCTAATTTGAACTTTTTTCTAAGTCCTTTCTCGTCTACGTCTGTTGGTTTGTCAAAGAAAAAGGCAGACTGCTTTTTAAAGTCACCCAAGAAAGTAACTCTTGGTTTTAACTGCTCAATCACTTTTTCTAAATAGTTCTGGTCTATAGAATTATCAAAAGAATCCTTTAGAGCTGCATAGAGAGTAGAGGTCTCGGTGCTGTTGATGTACTGCTGATTAAACCACTTGGCTTTATCATAATTAAACTGTGCTCCTGATTTGTTGATTTGGTCTAAGCTGAATATTTGACATAAGTCATCAATTGAAAAAGTCTCTTCATCGTTACCTGGATTCCATCCAAGGAGTGATAAAAAATTGATCAATGCCTCAGGCAAAAAACCTTCTTCTCTAAATCCTGCAAATGTCTCCTGCTCTTTCTCGTCAAACCATTCCAGAGGAAATACTGGAAATCCAAACTTTGCTCCATCTCTTTTGCTCAACTTTCCCTTGCCAGATGGCTTGAGGATCAAGGGTAGATGCGCGAATACTGGCATCTCGTCCTCCCATCCAAATGATCTATACAAAAGCACATGATGTGCAGTACTTGATAACCACTCTTCTCCTCTGATCACATGTGATATCTTCATCGACCTATCGTCGACTATGTTAGCAAGATGATACGTAGGTAGGCCATCTGCTTTCAAGATGACTTTATCATCAAGCTCATTACTACTGAACGATACTTTCTCTCTGATTTTATCACTAAAAGTTACCGTCTCATCAACTGGGACTTTCATCCGCACGGTGACATTATCTCCTTTAGCAATCAATGTAGCCACTTCTTCTTGAGATAAGGTGAGGCCATTGCGCATCTTAAGCCTTACAGATTGATCATACTTGGGAGTATGCACTCCAGCAGCTTGCTCTCGAGCCCTCATTGATTCTAACTCTTCCGGCGTATCAAATGCGTAGTATGCGTGACCAGATGCTATCAACTGATCCACGTGCTTCCTATATATGTCTTTTCGCTCTGATTGTCTATATGGACCAAAGTCTCCACCATGATTGACACTTTCTTCAGGGGTGAGTCCAAGCCACTGTAGCGATTGTATGATATACTCTTCGGCACCTGGGACATATCTTGTCTGATCTGTGTCCTCTATCCTTAGTATAAATGTGCCACCGTGCTTCTTAGCAAATAGATAATTATATAGTGCTGTTCTGACGCCACCTATATGAAGTGGTCCAGTTGGACTCGGGGCAAATCTTACTCTTACGCTACTATCTTTTGACATGGAGATTGTTGTTAAGTGGCAAAGGTAGGATTGTCATAACTATGTGTATCTCTTATTGTGATTTTATTGTCTATTAAAGAAGTGATAGTTTCTCATTCACTTCTATCATTAAGCGTACCTTAGTTATAATGCGTAGTTATTTCATAAGAGTTCCCAAGTGGGCCAGAATGATCTATCCGTCTGGGATATGGTCTCAGTCTGATCTTGAATTCACGCATGATGGTCCTGTATGGACGATCGATGATGGTCCTGATCCTGAGAGTACACCTGGATGGTTAGAGTTGCTCGATCAGATGGATTCTAAAGCTATCTTCTTTCTGCTTGGCGCGAAATGTGAAAAACACCCTCAGTTAGTGGACGCCATCCGATCTGCTGGTCATATGATAGGGAGTCATGGATATCGGCACCTCAATGGCTGGAAGACGAACTATGACAAATATATAGATGATGTTCGTCTTGGCTTAGCGATAACTGATGCATCATACTTTAGACCACCATATGGCAGGATGACCATACGTCAGTACCGAGAGATCTCCTCAATGTCGCAGATTATGATGTGGTCTTTGATGCCCGGGGACTTTGATGAAAGCGTGAGTCAGGAAGTCTTGAGCCAACGAATAGATAGTGCTCATTCTGAGGATATAGTGGTCCTGCATGATGACATTTCTTCTATTGAGAAGTGTACATATCATTTGCATAAAGCGGTCTTGTCTTAATTAGTCAGCTGATATAATCTTGTTGTAGTGATTATCGATCCGTTTGTCGATGTGAGACTTGTTTTCATATAGTACCATGTATATATAAGCTACTTTGTATTGCAAGGTACTATAAGTTTATATACATTTGTGATATACAAAGAGATCATTATGACGATCGAGAACACTAAAGCACAAATGAGAAAAGGGATCTTAGAGCTATGCGTGCTTTCTATTATATCTCAAAAAGAGGCTTATCCTTCAGATATCTTAAATAAGCTGAAGGAAGCAAAGCTGATCGTTGTAGAGGGTACGATGTATCCACTGCTATCACGGCTTAAGAACGCTGACTTATTGAGTTATGAGTGGAAAGAGTCCACTTCGGGTCCCCCTCGTAAATACTATCAGCTCACAAAAGAAGGGCAGTCGTTTTTAGAAGGACTTCGTGATACTTGGAATGATCTTAATATGGCAGTAACCAAAACGATGGTAAAGCCCAAGGCATCAAGAACTACGAAAACAACATCAAAAAAATCTACTACTAAAACTGTAAAGTAGCGTTAGTCGAAAGACTTAACTCTTTAAATAACTTGTCATGAACAAAATATTTAACATCAACCTTGGCGGATATCCATTTACGATAGATGACGACGCCTATCATACGTTGGACAAGTACCTCAGTACGATAAAGAGGCACTTTGCTAACTCTGAGGGATGTGAGGATATCATAGCAGATATAGAAATTAGAATAGCAGAACTTTTTAACGAAGAGTTGAAAGGCCAACCAATAGTTGGGCGTAGAGAGGTGGATAAAGTTATAAAAGTGATGGGTACGCCAGAAGAGTTTGGCGCTACAGAAGAGGACCATATAAAAGACAATGGACAGAAGAGTCACGCTAAAGGCGAGTCCAAAACATATACCACAGGCAAGCGCTTGTTTAGAGACCCAGATGAAAAAGTGATTGGAGGAGTTTGTTCTGGCTTATCAGCATACTTCGGTATCAACGAGCCGGTGTGGTTAAGGATATTATTTGTCTTTACATTTTTCACTGGTGTTGGTATCATGCTCTATTTCGTTCTTTGGATCGCGATACCAGAAGCCAAGTCATCCGGCGATAAGCTATCGATGAAAGGTGAGAAGATAGATGTCACCAACATCGCTCGAAAGGTAGAAGAAGAGATTAATAATCTCACCAACACCATCAGTGAGATGACTAAAGAGTTCAACTCAAAAAAAAAAGTATAAAGCCCGAAGTCGGGGCTAATGCAAAATCAATGGTCTCCAAAGTTTTAAAAAGCTTCGGAGGTTTCATTGCATCAACAGTCAGTTTTGTAGTATATATAGTTAGTAGATTTGTTAAAGTGATAGCCCTGATAGCGATTGGGGCTATCGCTATTTTCTTTACAGCGCTATTAATCTCTGGGCACTTCGGTTTGCCCTATATAACAATGATAACTCCTGATCCAGCGGTCAGTGGTTACATAGGATTTTATGCAGGTATAACTGCTTTTCTAATTATCCCTTTGATCGTTTTGATTCGCTTAGGAGTCAGTTACATCTGGAGATACAAGAGAAATCCAAAGTTCAGGTATGCTATCGCAAGCGTGTGGATTGTATCCTTTATGATTTTCGCTTTAACGGCAGCTTTTACAGCTCGTAACTTCTTGTACGAGTCCTCTGTGACCGAGACTATCTCGGAGGTACACGCTGATCCAGATCAACCACTCAATATAGAATTAGCAAGCCCACAGTACTTCAGTAAAATGAAAATACAATTTGGAGGAGCCTTCTTTACTGATGGGCGATTTTACAATTATGATGATATAAAAGTTGACTTTATACCTTCAGAAGATGATAAGGTAAGAGTGGTTAGAACAACATACAGTCGTGGTATGAACGATCGTGCTGCCAAGAGAAACACTTACTATCCATCACATAATGTCTCCCTTAAAGACAATCAGCTTTCGCTCGACGATTACTATACTATCTCCAATAGAGACAAATGGCGTAGCCAAAGCTATAGATATCAAATATCTGTCCCTCAAGGCACACAGCTGGCGCTGAACAGAAGATCAAAAATCTTCAGAGATAGAAGCTTTCGTCATGGCGACGGAGATATAACTTCTGAGATATGGAAGATGACAGATCAAGGATTAGAATTAGTAAAAGAAGGATAACATGAACAGAATATTTGTAATCATAGCGGTTTTCTATTTTTTCGCTTATTGCCACGATGCAGTTGCGCAGACTGGCTTTATAGATCCAGCATCTCCATCTTTGATTAAGGAGATCAATGATGCTGACAGCATTCTATTTGAAGCCATATTTGACAATTGTGATGTTGAGACAGTCAAGAGTATGGTTGCCGATGATGTAGAGTTCTATCATGATAAGTGGGGCGTCACTGCGACTTCATCTGAAGACATGATTACATCCTTTATACAGGGATGTGAGGCGCAAGCCAATGGCACTAATAATAAAGCAAGGCGAGAAATTATAAAATCGTCAGTCGAGATATTTCCGATTAGTAATTATGGAGCCATGCAAAGAGGCAAACACCTCTTTTATCAAAAGAAGGATGGCGCTTACGAATTCACGGAGTCGGGTCAGTTTACACATCTTTGGAAGAAGACAGATCAAGGGTGGATGGTAGCCAGAATCTTGAGTTATGATCACAAACCTACGAAGTAGGGGAGAGCACAAGCAATCGATTATAAGTCAAGCCAGATAATACCAATACTTACTTGTCTGTTATACTCTTATGTCTTGGAAGATCTATAAGTCAGGGTTCAATGCCTATCTCAAGTTAGAAAAGGGGTTGTCTCAGAATAGCATAGATGCATACGAGGATGATCTTTCCAAGTTAGAGTCATGGGCCTCAGAACAAGGCAATAGCACGTCGCCGACAGAGATCACATACAATGATCTTTCTTCTTTCGTCATCTGGATCAATGAGTTGGGCTTGGGCGCTAAGAGTCAAGCACGCATCATCAGTGGCATCAGAGCGTTCTATAAGTATATGATCATCGAAGACTTAGTAAAGGATGATCCTTCGGAACTGTTAGAAGGGCCACGATTAAAAAGAAAGATACCTGATGTGCTCTCTCAAGATGAGATCACTCAAGCGATAGAAGCTGTTGACTTGAGTCATCCGCAAGGTCATCGCAATAGAGCCATGCTTGAGACGCTTTATGCTTGCGGACTGAGAGTATCAGAACTTGTCAATCTACGACTCAGCCAGTACTATCCAGACATTGGTTTAGTCAGGGTGATTGGTAAGAACGACAAGGAGCGGATCATACCCATCGGAGATGCCGCTATAAAGTTTATTGACTACTATGTGCAGCATGATAGATCAAAGCTTCCTAAGATCGCAGTTGGACATGAAGATTATATCTTTCTTAATCGACGAGGCAAGAAGCTCACACGAGTGATGATATTTATGATCATCAAAGATGTGATTGCTAAAGCTGGGATTGACAAAAAGGTGAGTCCGCACACTTTCAGACATTCATTTGCTACGCACCTTGTAGAAGGAGGTGCTGACCTCAAAGCAGTACAAGATATGCTTGGCCATGAATCAATAACTACAACAGAGATATACACTCATCTCGATACGCAGTATCTTCGCGACACTATACTTAACTTTCATCCGCGCAATAAGAAGTGAATCGTCATCATCATCTTTATTTCACCTTGCTCTTTATAGGTGTAAGTCTAATCTTTGGTGCTTGTGCCAATCAAGTTTCCCTGACTGGTGGTCCAAAAGATGAAGTGCCACCTCAGATAGATGAAGAAGCTTCTATAGCTAATTATCAAACACAGTTCGAAAAGCAGGATATCAACTTATACTTTGATGAGTTTGTAGACTTACGTGATGCGGCAAAGCAGATCGTGATCAGTCCACCATTGGAGTTTCCACCAAAGATCGGTAGTCGACTGAAGAAGGTGTTTATATCATTTAACGAAAGTGAGATACTTAAAGAAGATGTGACCTATGTCATCAACTTTGGAAAGTCTATCCGTGACTTTACTGAGTCTAATGAGTTGCTTAACTATACGTATGTGTTCTCAACAGGTGACTATATCGATTCGCTAAGTATATCTGGTAGTGTCCAAGATGCAAAAACGGGTAAGCCCAGCGAAGATGCACTGGTGCTATTGTACACAGATGATCGAGATTCGATTGTGTATCAAGAACGACCATACTACTTTGCGAGAACAGATAAAGAAGGCAACTATAAGATCAATAATCTAAGATCTGATACTTTTAAGATCATGGTACTGCAGGATGAAAATCTTAACTATCTATATGACCCTGGTCAAGAGGATATTGGTTTTCGCGATTCTGTTTTGATCATCAGCGATACATTGACTTCGGGGGTTGATATTGAGTTGTTTCGTGAAGTTAGCGAACCGAGATACAAGAGTTTTGATGTGATTAATCAAGGGCGCGCGAGGATCGACTTTGAAGGATCCATAGATAGCTCTGCTATTAGAGTGATAGATAGTATCGACCAGTTAGTCGTCCATAATGGAGAAGATCCATACCTGACGCTGTGGTACCACCCGCGAGGAGCTCGATCGGTCCGATACGAAGTAACGAGACAGGGTGAACTGGATACAGTTACGATGCGTATCAATACCAGAAATGTAGATACGCTGCCCAAAGGGTTAGCACTGCAGGCATTTGACTTTGACAGTAAGATCGGGTTACATCCAGATGAAGAAGTTAACCTAAGTTTTGATCGTCCAATCCGAGAGGTCGCGATAGACAAGATCATTATGGTTGATACATTAGATCAGGATACTCTTGATATAAATGTAGATGGATCACGACTGCCTGCTCTGAAGGCAGTAATATCGAGTGATTGGCCAGTAGAAAGAGTAATACAAATGACGCTTCTGCCCGGAGCTGTAACTGACTTTTTTGGCGGGTCACATGATACAATAGAGCGCGTCCTTAGGATAGCGCAACCCGAAGATTTTGGGAAGTATATACTGACGCCTACGAGCAGCGATACCTTGGATTATGTGATCAGTTTGCTCAAGGGAGATAAGCCTATATCGCAAGTTGTTTATAGTAGTGATGCAGCAGAAGATCAACAAAACATAGTCTTCGATCGTCTTGTACCTGGAGAATATAAACTTGAGATAATCGTCGATATAGTGCCTAATGGCAAATGGGATCCGGGAGAATACCTCGCAAAGAGACAATCGGAAGAAGTTTACAATGTACCTTTACCAGCCTTAAGGGCAAACTGGACAGAAGAAAAGACGCTGGATATGCAACAGCTTTCCGTGATAGACCAATCAGCTAGAGTTGGTCTATCTGAAGAAGAAAATTAAGAAACCTAACTATGGTACTACGTACTGACAATCTTATAAAAAGCTATGGCGGCCGCCAGGTCGTCAAAGAAGTGTCTGTTCAAGTAGGCCAAGGAGAGATCGTTGGATTGTTAGGCCCTAATGGTGCAGGTAAGACGACTACGTTTTATATGACGGTTGGCTTTGTCCAGCCGGAATCAGGCGCTGTCTACCTCGACGATACTGATATTACTAAGATGGCGATGTACAAGCGCGCTCGCCGGGGTATCGGCTACCTCCCTCAAGAAGCATCAGTCTTTAGGAAGCTATCTGTAGAAGATAATCTCAAGGCTGTCCTTGAAATGACAAAGCTCAGTAAGGTGGAGCAAAAAGATAAGAAAGAAGAACTCATCCGTGAGTTTGGCTTGGAGAAGGTGAGAAAGAACCTTGGTAATTCTCTATCTGGAGGAGAGCGTCGACGAACAGAGATCGCACGGGCACTTGCGAGTGATCCAAAGTTCATCTTGTTGGACGAACCATTCGCTGGGATTGACCCAATCGCTGTTGAAGATATCCAGCAGATCGTAGCGCGCCTCAAGATGAAGGACATAGGTATCTTGATCACCGATCACAATGTACAAGAGACCTTAAGTATCATCGATAGGGCTTACTTGATGTTTGAAGGTAATATCCTGATGGATGGCTCGGCTGAAGAGCTTGCTGCCGATGAGATGGTAAGAAGAGTTTATCTGGGTCAGAACTTTGAGCTAAGAAAAAAAGTAATTGACTTTGGTTAGAACTCGAAGTGGCCAAGATGTAAGGATCTCTGGTTTTATAGGGATCGTATGTTTCCTGTTTTTTGCCCTATGTATAAGCTTTATAAGTTCTTGTGGCGGCAAAGGGAATGTGGTAAATATCCTTCCACCCGATATCCAATATAGTGCTGATACGATGTTTGCTCGTAACCGTAGGGTCATGAAGAAAGAGTTGGATAGTTTATGCATCTTAAGAAGGGATGGCTTGATCAAAATAAAGGTTGATTCGTTAGTCATCTTGGAACAAAAAAGCATCAAAAACATCACTGGTGAGTAAGTGGCAGTATATATCGAGTATATGGATAGCGATAGCGATCTGTGGCTGTGGTATCTCTGAGGAGGAGTATAATCAGCTTGTTATTCAGGAATATGAGCGACAGATGGCCATCTTCATTAAGGAGCAAAACCAGATATGTGATAGGGAGGCAGAAGTAGAAGCAGAGGTGATAGCGGACTCCTTGATCAGCCTGATGCAGATCAACCCACTGAAGGATTCGCTTTATCGACCCTTTGTACCGCCTAAACCAGACTATATCAGTACAGATAGCACTGTCGTAAATTCTAAACAAACTGTTAAACCTATCATTGACTAGGTGTCTGGCAAAAGATAGTATTCTTATCTTCGTTTTCTTCTCGGATAATTTGCAATTTTTGCATGCTCAGTCTGAGATCCAATAATAAGCTTTACAAACAAATCAACATATGCAAGCAGCTGTAGATATAGAAGCACTTAATCAGCAAATCCAGATAGACAGTGCCTTTCTGGATGACATACAGAGAGAAGCAGCAAAAGTGATCGTCGGCCAAGACAATATGATTCAGCGTTTACTGCTCGGACTATTATCTAATGGTCACGTTCTCTTAGAAGGACTACCTGGATTGGCCAAGACGTTGGCGATCAAAACCTTGTCGTCTATCATCAACGCTTCATATAGCAGGATACAGTTTACACCTGATTTGTTGCCGGCTGATATCTTAGGTACGATGATTTATAATCAGAAGTCCAATGAGTTCAGCGTGCGTAAAGGGCCGATATTTTCTAATTTCATCTTGGCAGATGAGATTAACCGTGCCCCAGCAAAGGTGCAAAGTGCACTCCTCGAAGCGATGCAGGAAAGACAGGTAACAATTGGTAAAGAGACCTTCAGATTAGACGAGCCATTTTTGGTACTAGCCACACAGAACCCAATCGAGCAAGAAGGAACTTATCCGCTTCCAGAAGCGCAGACAGATAGATTTATGCTCAAGGTCAATATTGGTTATCCAACCAAAGAGGATGAACTTGAGATCGTAAGAAGAAACATATCAGGATCTATAAGCCAGAAGATCAATCCTGTTGTCGATCAGGATAAAATAATGAAGGCAAGGAAGCTGGTCAGAAGTATCTACATGGATGAGAAAGTAGAGCAGTATATCATTGATATCGTCTTTGCTTCCAGAAATCCTAAAGATTATGGCTTAGAATCTTTAGATGGTTTGATCAGCTATGGTGGATCTCCAAGAGCGAGTATAAACCTTGCACTGGCTTCAAGAGCATACGCTTTTATACAGCGAAGAGGTTATGTCATCCCTGATGATGTACGCAATGTTTGTTCTGATGTGATGAGACATAGGATCGGTATCACATATGAAGCTGAAGCTGAAAATATCAACCAAGAAGATATTATAGCTCAGATCTTAAATAGAGTAGAAGTACCATAAGCGAAGTAGCTGGTGAAGAGTCAATTAATTATCCTTTTTCTAATTGTAGCTATGAGTGGTACGCTTACGGGCCAAGATCGTTCTCCAGAAAATCTACGCAATGACCTTGCTAACGGTTTGAATGGAGAGATGACAAGAGTGACTGGATATTTTGATCAAACCATGCCTTTTCAACTATTATTTACTGAAGGTGCTGCTGATTGTAATGGAGTCTTAGAGCTAAGTGACCTCGAGCCCATCTTACTTGAAGGTGAGTGTTCTGATTCTATCATGACGTTTTATGAGTTTGATGAACATGCCCGAGTATCCGGTATCATCTCTGGTGCTCGTGATGCTGGTAAGTATAATCTCGACTGGTCCAATTATAATTATACAAAAAGCTACAGTTTAACTGGAGCGGAAAAAACGAACCGTTCCGGAGAAGTGAAAGTATACCAGACCAAGAAAGAAGGCAATACAAATCAATTGATGTTATGGGCAGATAACGAATCAGTAAAATTGTCGAACGACGACGAATTGCTCAAGTGGTGTGATTACACCTGCCCGACACCTCCATATGCATGTATCTATCAAAAGCCCGATGGCGAAAAAGAAGATATGTCTATATCTGATAGAATCGTCAGCATAGGAAGTGAACTATATGAATATAAAGAAAGTATAACGATCAAAAATCGAAGTGGTCATCAGTTTGATCACTTTTACAATTATAGATATCCTTATTTAGGGGTAAGTCAATTTGATACTTATATAGAAGAAATTATTGATCAACAACTGAGTAAATATAAAAAGGCACTTCCTACGCTTGAAGAAGATGGCGAGTGGGAGCCTGGGGATCGGCTTGCGAACAAAGCTGTTGGTGACTTTTTTATCTCGCTGGTTACAGAAGACATTGTCAGCGGTTATCTGACTTTCCATAGCACAACAGAGCCCCGGACATCAACAACGACTTTTACTTTTGACCGTAACAAGAAGAAGTTCTATAAAATAAGAGAGATATGGAGGAAAGACTTTAATTTCTCATATTTCCTTAAATCATTATTGGAAAACCAAAAGCGAGCTATCGTTGCGAAGGAGGCACCTGTGATTAGGAGGTTGCTAAAGGATACACCTTTTTCTTATTACAACTTGACAGAGCAAGGCATCGTGTTCTTTACTGACTATAACTTTATATATGGTCGAAGACATATCTTGATTCCTTATGAAGAGATATCAGGCTTTATAGATGACAAATCACTTTCTAACTTTATAAAAGAGAGAGCTTAGTATGAGTACAACGGCTGAGATACTTAAGAAAGTTAGAAAGATAGAGATCAAAACAAAAGAGCTCAGTAAACATCTTTTCTCTGGGGAGTATAGTAGTGCCTTCAAAGGACGTGGGATGTCATTCAGTGAGGTGAGAGATTATCACTATGGTGATGATATCAGAAATATAGATTGGAATGTAACCGCACGAAGTGGAGATCCACATGTTAAAGTATTTGAAGAAGAACGTGAGCTAACGGTTGTGTTCTTGGTAGATATGAGCAAGTCTTCATTCTTTGGCACAGTCAATCAATTTAAAAGTGAGATCAACACAGAACTCTGTGCAACACTTGGATTCTCAGCTTTGACTAATCATGATAAAGTGGGGGCTATACTTTTTACAGATAAAGTAGAAAAATACATACCGCCAAAAAAAGGTCGTAATCACATCCTTAGGATCATCAGAGAACTTATCTACTTCAAGCCAGATGGACAAGGAACTAATGTCGGAGAAGCACTGAAGTATCTTAACAGTGTCATCAAGAAAAGAAGTATCGCGTTTTTGCTTTCTGACTTTATGGATGATGGTTATGATACTGTGTTGAAGATAGCGGCAAGAAAGCACGATATCATTGGTGTGAGAGTATACGATGATTTAGAATCCGAATTGCCTAATGTTGGTCTTATAAAAGTCTCTGATGCTGAGACCGGAGAAAAGCAACTAATAGATACATCATCTAAGAAGCTAAGAGATAAGTATGCTGCTCACTTTTCTGAACACACATCATATTTTAGAAGTGCCTTCCAAAGAAGTGGTGCTTCGATACTAACGATCAATACCAAAGAAGACTACGTTAAGAATCTTATGTACTTTTTTAAAAACAGACATAAGAGATGACGAGATACTTTTTTGTTTTCTTTTTTCTAATGATTGGTTATCTTTCATATAGTCAAGTGGAGGTGCTTGGAGGGTTTGCAACTGATACTGTTGTCATAGGTGATGCTGTTGATATGACCTTAAGTGTGGAAGTAGAAAAAGGAGCAAATGTGCTTGCTGTCACTGGATATTTTTTGGATTCTATCTATAGTGGTCTGCAGACTGCAAAGGCTAATGTCGATACAACTCAACCGGTTATACCTGCTATTGCAGATTTTGAAATATTATCATTTGGCGGCTGGGAAGATGCTAATGACGATGGTCTCTTTGCAGGTGGAGAATTGACTTGGGATACTACAAGTATTGGATCTCAAATGATACTGGAGCAAACTTTTTCAATTAGGATGTGGGATCCAGGCCCAAATGTCATGTTGTATCCTGCGGTACTTTATACCAAAGATGGCCAACAAGATCAAGCGATCAATGAAAGCCAGATGCAACTGTTCGTAGCGCCGCCGGGAGGCTTACCGCCTGTGCAGGACTCTTTGAAGGTTGCACCGATTAAAACGATCAAAGAAGAAGCTACTAATCTATCCGATTTTCTGATCTACTTTATAATTATAGGATTAGCACTTGTTTTAGGATTAATCTATTGGTGGTATACAAAGTATTATAAAAACAGAGAATTAAGACAAGCCGAAGTTGTCGTCCCAGATGTATTTGTTCCTTCGCATCAGATAGCACTTAAGAAACTATCGGACTTAAAAGGAAAACAACTCTGGCAGCAAGGTGATATAAAGACGTATCAGTCAGAATTAACTTATATCATCAGAGAATACTTAGAAGGGCGGTATGATATATCGGCATTAGAGTCAACGACGGATGAGATTGTAAAAAACTTATCTGAAGAGTTACAGAGTAATGATGATGTGATATCTCTAAAGAGGATATTACAAGTTGCGGATTTGGTAAAATTTGCAAAAGCAAAACCAGATGAAAACTTACACGAGTCTTTCATGACCGAAGCAGAATCTTTTGTAGAAAGAACTGCTGATGATACAAAGCAGGTAGTGTTGAAGGACGACGATCTATTAGATGAAATCGATAATCAAAGTGAGCTATGATTAATTGGTTTCAAAGTTTAGAATTTGTAAACCCTTGGTGGTTGTACCTGCTCTTGTTGGTGCCACTGGCTGTGTTTTGGTATCTCAAAAGATTGAGAGATCAGCAAGTCTTTATGACGATTTCGTCAACTAAACCTATACGGGAGTTGCGTTCTCTGAGAAGCAGGATATATCCATTTCTTCCTATTCTAAGTTTGTTGTCATTGGTTGGGTTGATCATAGCATTGGCAAGACCACAGCTTTCATTGAAAGAAGAAGAAGTAAAAGCAGAAGGGATTGATATCGTGATTGCAATGGATGTCAGCAGTAGTATGTTGTCGCAAGATTTTAAACCTGATAGATTTAGCGTAAGCAAAGAAGTAGCTAAGTCATTTATAGATAAGCGGATTTATGATCGTATTGCGTTAGTGGTATTTGCTGCGGAGAGTTATACACAATGTCCGCTGACGACAGATCATAGAGTTGTAAAAGATTTTCTTGATGGACTACAGTGTGGCATACTAGAAGATGGTACAGCGATCGGTATGGGGCTTGCTTCATCTGTCAATAGAGTAAAGGATAGTGAGGCAAAAAGTAAAGTAGTTATCCTGCTAACAGATGGTGTAAATAACAGTGGATACATCAAGCCGATGACCGCAGCTGAAATTGCAAAAGAGATGGGAACGAAAGTTTATACCATCGGTGTAGGATCACGAGGTCGTGCACTAACGCCTCAATCTCGCAGGGGCAATGGCGAGTATCTGTATCGTATGGTTAATGTCAATATTGATGAGCAACTACTCACCCAGATAGCAGAGTCAACAGGTGGGAAGTATTATCGCGCTACCGATGAAGAAAGTCTTCAAGCGATCTACACGGAGATCGATGCGCTGGAGAAAACAGAGATGGAGATCACAACATTCAAGCGTTATAGCGAAGAGTATAGACCGTTTTTGTTAGGAGCGATGCTGTTGTTCTTTTTAGAAGTGCTACTCCGCATGAGTATTTTTAAAACGATACCTTAAGAGATTATAAAAGATGTTTAGATTCGAATACATGTCGCACCTTATATGGCTCTGGATGATTCCAGTGTTGGTGATTGTGTATCTGGTATATCTGAAGTATCGACAAGGACAAAGAGATCATCTTGGTAACCATGAGCTTTTGCAAAAACTCATAGATGGTGAAGCACCAAAGCGAAGCCATATAAAGATGGGTTTGATCACGGTTGCATTGTTAAGTTTTGTTCTTGCGTTAGCCAATCCGCAATGGGGTAGTAAGAAGGAGAAGGTTATGGCTAAGAGTTCTGATGTCTTCATTGCTTTGGATATCTCTCAAAGTATGATGGCTACGGATATCTCACCTAACAGGATGGAACGAGCGAAAAGGTTGACTCAAAATATCGTTCGTGCTTTGCGTGGCAATCGACTGGGGCTGATTTTATTTGCAGGCAATGCTTACTTACAAATGCCATTGTCGAGTGATTATTCTGCAGCTGAGTTATTTGTATCCAGCGCCAATACTAATCAAGCAGGTACCCAGGGCACAGCTATAAGTGAAGCAATCAATCTTGCGCTGCGATCTTTTGAACAAAAGAAGACAAGCCAGCGAGCAATGATCATCATCACTGACGGAGAAAGCCATGATGATGAAGCCGTCGCTGCCGCCAGTGACGCTGCCGCAAATGGATTGAAATTATACACCATCGGAGTAGGAACTTCTGAGGGAGCCCTTGTGCCTTATCGTACACAAGCTGGAGAGCAGTACAAAAGAGACGAAAAGGGAAACCCCGTGACAAGTCGTCTAAATCAAGAACTTATAAAAAGCCTTGCTCAATCAGGAGGAGGTACGTCTTACTTGATAGGAGAGGGCAACTCTATCATCACTTCGATAAAAAGTGAGATTGATAAATTGGAAAAAGAAGAAGTAGAGCAACGAGCATTCACAGATTATAATAGTTACTTCCAGTATCTGATTGGAGCTGGTCTGCTCTTGTTGTTGATACAGTTTTTGATACCAGATAGAAAGGATATAGAAATAGAAAGCATAGCCTGATGGCTTGCGATAAAAGCAAATGCGTTATAAATTTGACGATATGATAGTGAATAGAAGAATTGTAATCAGCCTCATAATGAGCATGTCTGTTATATCTATGTCAGCACAATCTGCTCACAAACATCTGCGTCAAGGGGATAAGGCTTATAAGCAAGAACGCTATGACGCAGCTGAAGAAAGCTACAGGAAAGCAACCAGCACAGAGCCCAATGCCAAAGGTTCTTTTAACCTAGGGAATACTGTCTATCAGCAAGAGCGATACGAAGAAGCAGTAGAGCACTATAAGGCTTCGGTAAGTACTTTGCCAGATAATCAAGATCGTGCGGAAGCCATGTTCAATCTTGGAAACGCCCAATTACAAAGTGGGCAGCTCGAAGATGCGATAGAATCTTATAAAGAAGCCGTACTCATAGATCCCACTGATGATGATACAAGACAGAACTTGTATCTTGCTAAACTGATGCGCAAAGAACAACAGCAGCAGGAGCAACAGCAACAAAGTGATCAGCCACAAGAAGGCGAAGAAAATCAACAAGAGAACCAAGAGCAACAACCGCAAGAGGGCGAAGGTGAGCAAGAGCAAGAAAATCAGCAACAATCAGAATCTGAGATAGACAATCAAGAAGATGAAGAATCCGCTGCACCAGAAGAAGCACAAGAGTTAAGTAAAGAGGATGCAGAAAAGTTGCTTCAGGTTATAGAGAACGAAGAGAAGAACGTTCAGGAGAAGTTAAGAAAGTCATTTGGGAATAAGAAGAAACCTAAAAAAGACTGGTAATGAAAAAGCTCGTGTTTTTTGTACTCTTAGGACTGTCTGGTTTGGTTTCGGCACAAGAAGTAGTTTTCAAGGTTGAAGTAACTACCGATACACTATACTTTGGTAATCCATTGGGTGTTAAGTATACTTTTGAAAATATGCAAGGTGTCTTTGTGCCGCCAGATTTTGAAGGATTTGATATTGTAGGTGGACCTAATGTTTCTAATCAGTTTAGTATGATTAATGGTTCTGTCACACAATCGTCAACCTATGAGTACTATCTCATGCCATCGGAGGTTGGTGATTTTATTATCCATGAAGCAACTGTAGAAACTGGTGAAGGACCTACGCACTCTGATATTTTAAAGGTAGTGGTAGTAGACAACCCAGAAGGAATAAAACAAAGCTATGCGAGATATAATCAATCTCATGCAAAGATTAGTGCTGGAGAAAAAGAACCGATGAGTAAAAGTGATTCTCTCAAAATGAAGTTGAGAAAAATTAAATCGAAAAAGATTTGAGGCTTTACGTGTCGAGACTCTTCCTATTGCTTACATTCTGCTTGTCTTTGTCTGGCGTTGGCAAAGCCCAAGTTCAGTTTGTGGCAACTACAGATGCGAAGCAAGTTGTAACGGGCCAATACTTTACAGTTAAGTTTACGCTTAAAAATGGAAATGGTGACCAATTTAAAGCGCCGTCGTTTTCAGGTTTTCAAGTTGTCGGTGGACCAAGTAGAAGTCAAATGCGCTCCAATGTTAATGGAAAAGTATCCTATGAGGTCTCATTTGGTTATACACTTGCCGCGGATAAACCAGGAAAGTTTAAGATAGGCTCGGCGACGATTTTTGCAAATGGAGAAACTTATAAGACTGCACCGCTCAACATAGAAGTTGTAAAAGCGGCAAAGCAAGATGGCAATACTGCGAATAATTTTATAGTCGAAGCAACCGTCGATCATGATACAGGTTATGTAGGTCAGCAGATAACGCTGAAGTACACTTTGTTTACAACTCAAAATGTTAGACAAGTTGACTTTTCAACTTTACCATCGTTCGATGGATTCTTTGCGCAAGAGCTTAATAATTATAGAAGTCCTACAGAACAAGTAGTAAGAGATGGCGTCCAATACTATTCAAGAGTCATCAAGGTGATCGCACTGTTTCCACAACAGAGAGGGAAGTTTAAACTGGATCCTTCTCGATTGGTTTTGGGTGTTTCAGATGGACAAAAGTCTAATAGCTTCTTTTTTAGCACTCGATTAAAACGATACAACGCAGCTTCTAATGGATTGGATATTGAGATCTTAGAGACACCAGGAGATCCACCTATCTCTTATAATGGAGCTGTAGGTGATTTTTTTTTGGGTACAAGGGTTGACAAGAAAACGGTAGCTATGGATGATGCTGTCACTTTGACGCTGCAGATCAGAGGTAACGGTGATGGAAAGTTTGTTGAGCCACCGGAGCAACCTTACTCAGACTTATTCGATATATACGATCCTAATCTTTTAGGTGAGCAAATTCAAGTCGTCGATGATAAGATACAAGTGACGAAGACATACGAATACTTGATGATCCCTAAACGTACTGGAGTTATCAAGTTCAATCCTGAGCTCACATTCTTTAATGTAGATAGTAGTCGATACGAAAAGATATATGGACAGCAATATCGGATCAATGTAATCAAAGGCAGCAATAGAGAACTGGCTGATATAGAAGATGTTATTACAGAACTTCCCATACCACCACCGGTTGGGAAGCTGTACGATAAGGATAGCCAGTTTGCTTTTTCATGGATGCATCTTGGTGCAAATGGAGCATTGTTGATGGGATTTTTGGGTCTACTTGGGATGTACCAAAAGAAAAAGAACCAGGACAATGAAGATCCAGCTCTTAAGAGAAAGCGGATAGCCAAAGAAAGAGCAATAGCCAAGTTGTCATCAGCAAAGGAGGCTTTAGATCAAAGCGACATCACGACGTACTACATGCGGCTAAGAAGTGCACTACAAGAATACCTAGCTGATAAGACTTATCAAGACACAAGTCAGCTTTCTAAAGAACATATAGCGAGCTTGCTTACGGACTTCGATCTTGAGGCTCATCAAGATCAGTTGTTGAAGATTATGCAGAAAGGGGAGCAGGCTATATACGCATCTATAGCTCCAGGTGATGAGTTGAAGGACTATTATACCAGTCTTGATATTATAGGTTCTATCGAAGAAAAACTACTATAGAATCGTCAACCAAAAGTTGTTGCACTAATAATTAATCTAATTAATTATTGATTCTACACTTTTCTTTGTTATAACAGTGTTATTTGTTAAATTTACGAACCTGTTTTGTGAATTAGAAAGAACGTTCTACAACGTACCTTTTAATTCCTCCGTGAAAATAGGAGGCTCGCTGTTCATAATAGCGAGCTTTTTTCATATCTTTTCCTATGGTATCTTTTCTTTATCCAAATTTTTATTGTTCCCTAGATTATTCATACTCGCCGTATCTTTGCGCTTTTTATAGGAGTAAGCAAGCATACAAGAAGAGATATGAAGCGTTCTAAAATAATGTCGATTATAGGGTCTGACTCGATAGGTCAAGAAGTTACAGTTTGTGGATGGGTAAGAACCTTTCGTAATAATCAGTTCATAGCGCTGAATGACGGAAGTACTATCAAGACGCTACAGTGTGTTGTAGACCGTGAGACCTTTGATGAAAGCGAACTCAAGCGAATCGCTACCGGAGCAGCACTTAGACTAAAAGGCGAGATTGTAGAGTCTCAAGGCAAAGGGCAAGCCATGGAGCTTAAAGTAGCTGAGCTAAAGGTACTTGGAGATAGCGATCCTGAGAAATATCCTCTACAACCAAAAAAGCACAGCTTAGAGTTCTTACGTGATATCGCACATCTTAGAATGAGGACGAACACTTTTAGTGCAGTCTTCAGAATCAGACATGCTGCGGCTTTTGCTATACACGAGTTCTTTAATAATCGTGGGTTTGTCTATATACACTCGCCGATCATCACTGGCTCTGATGCAGAAGGGGCGGGCGAGATGTTTAAAGTAACAACACTTGATCTAAAAAATCCTCCTAAAACAGATGAAGGCGAAGTAGACTTCAAGCAAGACTTTTTTAATAAAGAGACCAACTTGACTGTTTCGGGTCAATTGGAAGCGGAGCTTGGAGCATTGGCACTGAGTGATGTTTATACTTTCGCGCCAACCTTCAGAGCTGAAAATTCTAATACCTCAAGGCACTTAGCTGAGTTTTGGATGATAGAGCCTGAGATTGCCTTTGCAGATATCCATGATGATATGGATCTTGCAGAAGATATGCTCAAGTATATCATCAAGTATGTGATGGAAAACTGTCAGGATGATTTAGAATTTTTAGAAAACAGGCTGATACAAGAAGAAAAGAACAAGCCTCAGAACGAGAGAAGCCCGATGCCGCTTAGAGAGAAACTACAGTTTTGTCTCGATGAGGATTATGAACGCTTGACTTATACAGAGGCCATCAGAATATTGATGAATTCTAAGCCTAACAAGAAGAAGAAATTCCAATTTGTAATAGAAGATTGGGGAGCAGATCTCCAATCAGAGCATGAACGTTACCTTGTAGAAAAGCACTTCAAGAAGCCAGTGATACTTACAGGTTATCCTAAAGAGATCAAGGCTTTCTATATGAGGCTGAATGATGACGACAAGACGGTCGCTGCGATGGATATCTTGTTCCCTGGGATCGGTGAGATCGTAGGTGGTTCGCAAAGAGAAGAACGTCTTGATGTTCTTGAGCGTCGCATGACTGAGTTTGATATACCACATGAAGAGATGGAGTGGTTTTTAGATACTCGTCGATTTGGTACTTGTCCACATGCAGGATTTGGATTAGGTTTTGAGCGGATGATCATGTTCGTTACTGGTATGTCCAATATCCGTGACGTGATACCATTCCCTCGCTTCCCAGGAAGTGCAGAATTCTAATTTTGTCGAATAGTACCATCCGACAAGTTTATAAACTGAAGGCGGGAGATATCTCTCGGCTGAAGATGACTGATGAGACATTGTCCGCTCCGTCATCCATGGAGGTGCAGATCAAAGTTCACGCGATAGGTCTCAACTTCGCAGATGTATTTGCTATCCTTGGATTGTATAGCGCTACTCCTGATGGTACGTTTATACCCGGATTAGAATATGCTGGTGAAGTAGTAGCAGTTGGTGAGGACGTCGCAGATGTGAACATTGGTGATCGGATCATGGGTGTCACGCGATTTGGTGCATATGCCACTGTCGTAAATATTGACTTCAGATATGTAGTCCCTCTTCCTGAGGATTGGTCCTATCAAGAAGGTGCAAGCTATCTTGTCCAAGTGCTAACGGCATATTATGGACTTTCTAATTTAGGGAGTCTGAAAGAAGGGCATACGGCCTTGATTCATTCTGCTGCAGGTGGAGTTGGGATATGGGCCAATCGAATTTGTAAAAGTAAAGGGGCAGTTACCATTGGCACAGTAGGTAGTAGCAAGAAGTTAGGGCTTCTTCAAGCTGAAGGTTATGATGAAGCCATAGTTCGCAATCCCAAAACTTTCAAAAAGGAGTTGATTGAAAAATTAAATGACAGACCACTTGACCTTATCATGGAGTGTATAGGCGGTAAGATCATGAAGATAGGGTTTGAACTGTTAGGCCCGATGGGAAGACACATTGTCTATGGTTCCGCTCAGTATGGCGATACAAGCAATAGACCTAATTACTTCAATTTGATCCCTAAATACCTAATGAGACCTCGACTTGATCCTCAAAATATGATCAAGTACAACAAAGGAGTCTTGGCGTTTAACCTCATCTATTTATTCGACAATGTCTCCATCATGCATGAGTTATTGCAAGAGTTAAAGTTGCTTAAACTTGGGAAACCTATCATTGGTCATACTTTCAGGTTTGAAGAACTGCCAAAAGCTATAAAGTTGTTTCAAGGTGGATCGACTGTGGGAAAGGTTGTGGTAGAGGTGTAAGTCTCAATTTGCTATTATTCCATTTTATTCATCTTCTCCATATGGATTTCTTCAAAGAAGATATCATCATTCGGGACTTGAAATTGCAATCCTGTGACATGTCTGTCATTATCAATAAGAAATTGCACTGTACCAAAGTTGAACCATGCATGTTCTTCAGCCCAATCAATTTGCCAAGTGTCATAATGCCAATGACTTAAACTTGCCTTGAGCGCAGGTGCGTCTTGGAAGTTGATGGACATAGAACTGTCACTTTCTTCAGTGATGGTTATCTCTCCATATAGAGGATCATTATAACGTCCAATCATAGTCGCATTATCAATTGATGGAGATGTTCCAGTTACTCTGCTGGCTTGTGGTTTTGTAAACTTAGCTTGCCACTTTTCTCTGGACTTTGCTTCACTGTCTGTTGCTTTCTTAAGCCAATCATTTGTAGACATGCCTAGGTAGCTATCTCTAATATAATTGGCTATGGCAGAAGATAGACCTGTCATGCTGTTGGAAAGCACAACAATACCAATCTTCATCTGAGGAATCATGATTACCCTTGAGTACATACCGTCATATCCTCCACCATGGGTTATAATCTTTTGCCCTGCTCTCGAATATACGAACCACCCTAAACCTGCACTATAGAAGTTGTCACTACGGATTGGGTTATGCGGCTGCATGCACTGATCACGAGCTGCTTTTGTAAAGAGCCCTTTCTGTTCTGCTTGTTTTGGATGAAGTTGTGCATTCATCCACTTAAGCATATCATCAGTGCAGGATAGGATACCGCCTGCTGCTCCAGAAGCTTCCCATGGTGCCATATCTATCGGCAGATTATTGCGATGTGTGATATGTGGTGTTGCAATATTTTCTACTCCTTTTAAGTCTAAGACACTGGTTTGTGTTCTATCCATATCGAGCGGACTTAGGAAGTTCTTTTTTACATAATCACTCCAGCTTTGACCAGTTACCGCTTTTATAACTTCACCTGCAGTGATAAACATCAGGTTAGTGTATCCATATCCTCCACGCCACTCATATGCTTGTGGTAAGTGACGTATCTGTCTGATGATCTGCTCAGCGCTTTTTTCACTTTTGTACCAGATAGCATCGCCACTATATGTGCCTAATCCTACTCTATGACAAAGTAAGTCTCTGACGGTTGTGTGCTGACTTACATATTCATCATATAGTTTAAAGTAGGGTAGGTAGTCTTGGACCGGTGCATCCAGATTTAATTTTCCTTCTGTATGAAGTCTCGCTATTGCAGTAGATATAAATGCTTTGCTATTAGAGGCAATAGCATAGATGGTCTGCCCATCAACTGATTCTGATTTGTTGACAGTCCGAGTGCCGTAACCTTCAGAAAGTATAATATCACCATCTTTTATAATCCCCACAGAGAATCCAGGTGTATCAAAAACCTCTAAAGCTTGATGCGCAGCTTTTCGAAAGTCTTCAGCAGTTTGAGCTGACAAACTTATGTTTGAAAAAATGAAAGCGATAAAAATTATAAATCTGATCATCTTTTATAAAATTGTAATTTTTTATAGTTCAACTAGTTGTCTAATTTTAAAACGGCACTGGTTCTGTCTCTTGTAGCATGACATAACTCTTTGTTGAAGACGAGTGACTCACCATAGCTCGGTATCATCTCTTTTAATTTTGATTGCCATTCTGTGGTTTTTAATTGATCTGGAAACATCCTCTCAAGTACGTTGAGCATGATCGATACTGAAGTAGAAGCCCCAGGTGATGCACCCAACAAAGCAGCTAGCCGACCATCTGCGGCACTCACTATCTCTGTACCAAATTGTAGTTTACCTTTTCCATCTTTATCTTTTTTTATAATCTGAACTCTCTGTCCAGCGATTTTAAGATCCCAATCTTCATATCGAGCTTCTGGATAATATGCCTGAAGTGATTCAAATCTTTCTTCTGGTGATTGCATCACTTGATCAATGAGATACTTGGTCAAAGGGATGTTATCGATACCCGCTGATAGCATCGGCCAGACATTGTGCATCTCTATGGATAAAAATAAATCCAAGTAAGAGCCTTGTTTTAAAAACTTAGTAGAGAACCCAGCGTACGGGCCAAAAAGTAAACTTCTTTTTCCATTAATCCATCGAGTATCTAAGTGCGGTACTGACATGGGCGGAGATCCTACGGCTGCTTTTCCATAGACCTTTGCTTCATGCTGCATGACAACATCCTCATTGTCACATGCTAAGAAGTAACCACTTACTGGAAATCCTCCATATCCTCTCCCTTCTTCGATGTCAGAATGTTCAAGAAGCGTTAAGGATCCTCCGCCAGCTCCTATGAATACATAATCACAGATAAGGTCTTTGTCTTCATGTGTATTACGATCTACTATGTCGACATACCACTTTCCATCTTTTTGCTTGGTGAGATCTTTAACTTCATGACCGAGGTATAACTCTACATTATCACTTTGCTCCAACGACTTGATCATGCTTCTGGTGATCGCGCCAAAGTTGACGTCTGTTCCGATATCCATATGCGTAACGGCGATTGGATGTTCATGAATTCTGCCATTCATCATGAGTGGTACCCAATCAGTAATTTTTCTATGATCTGTGGTATATTGCATAGCATCGAAGATGGGTTGCTTTATCATCTCATTGTATCGGGTATTTAGAAAGTTCACATTGTCTTGACCCCATACAAAACTCATGTGTGGGATGTCGTTTATGAAAGCTTCTGACTTTGGTAGGTGGTCATTTTCTTTGAGGTAGGTCCATAGCTGTTTTGATACTTCAAACTGCTCAGCGATCCTTAACGCTTTAGTTATGTCGACAGATCCATCCTCTCTGAGCGGAGTATAATTCAATTCACAAAACGCAGAATGCCCAGTTCCTGCATTGTTCCAACAATCAGAACTTTCGGCTGCCACTTTTTCTAATCGTTCGCAGATGGTTATTTTTGCTTCTGGCATCAACTTTCTCAGCAGCACACCGAGCGTCGCACTCATGATTCCTCCTCCTATCAATAGGATATCTACCTCTTTTGTCAATTTTGTTCTTTTTGTAATTTTATCTGCCAGTCAACAAAGTAAACTCTACCAACCGATTCCATAATCCTCTCCATGGTTACTACTTCCTCCCCACATACTACCATTTTTCCAATCAAAGTAGATAGCATTAAGCGGCCCAGAAGTCCTATCGTTAAACTCTAATTTGTAACCCATCTTTTTCAATTCTTTACGGGTCCAGTAAGGTGTAGAATCATGCAAGAGCATCTTCCCGATGGCTACCTCATGCTGACCAAATGATCCGCGCATCTGAAAGCTATTCATATTTGCAGCCTCGACTGCTTCTTGTACGTTCATGTCAAACTCTACCATATTCAAGAAGAACTGTAGCGAGTTCTGATCTTGACTATCTCCTCCTTGAACTGCAAATGAAACATATGGACGTCCATCTTTCAAAGCCATGCTGGGTGTCAATGTAGCTCGTGGTCTTTTGCCCGGAGCCACTACGTTGTATGGATTTTCCTCAGGTCTTAAGACAAAGCTTTGCATCCTCTGACTTAGGCCTACGCCAGTGTTGCCAGCTATCACAGCTGGCACCCAACCACCACTTGGGGTGATCGAGACGACCCAACCATCTGCATCAGCAGCTTGGATGGATGTTGTGCCAGTATAGAAGACATCATCAACTGGAAACTCATCTGTAAGCTTTTCTTTTGGCCCATCTATAGAAGACGTCGGGTTGCTCTCCCATCCTTCTAATAAGTTTAGAAAAGGATTGACCTCACCTTGATAGGGATATGGATCACCGGGCTTTGATGCTTCATCGTTTTCATTCCAATTGATCTCCTTAGCTCGATCTCTTGCATATTCTTTAGAAAGTAGCCCCTTCATGGGTTCTTTAGGCTCAAAGTATGGATCTCCATAGTAAAAGTCTCTATCTGCAAAGCTCATATTCATCACTTGATAGAGCATATGTAAGTACTTAGTTGAGTTGTAAGGCATAGACGAAAAGTCCATATCCTCGATCATATTGAGCGCTTGCAGCATCACTGGACTTTGTACCCATGAGGTGAGTTTATAGACATCGATCCCTTTATAATTAGTAACCTCAGGCTCTTCGATATACACTTGCCATTGATCTAGGTCTTGCATAGTGATCAGGCCACCTTGCTCTTGAGTACCTCTTACTAATTCTTGTGCTATATCTCCACGATAAAATCGATCGTAGGCAGCGTAGATGGCTTCTTTTCGTGTCTTACCTGCTGCCAATGCCTGTTGCTCTGTTTCTACAAGTTTCTGCAATGTATTGAGTAGATCTTCCTGTACAAATATCTCACCCGGATGTGGCGCTTCTCTTTCTTCGCCCTGATGTGTGAGATACACCTCTTTAGAGTATGGCCACTCTTTGATTCTTTCTTTTTGACTTTCGATCCCGTTAGCGGTCTGGGCCTCTATGGGATATCCAGAGGCCATGTCCATAGCAGGTGCTAAGACTTCAGCGAGTGACATTGTGCCCCATTCTGCAAGCATAGTCATTAGTCCGCCTGGTGTGCCTGGCGTTACCGCTGCAAGAGGCCCATACTGTGGAGGAAAGTTCATGTCTTGATCCAAGAAGAAATCTGGAGTAGCTCCAGTAGGTGCGACGCCTAGAGCATTGATGCCTATGACTTTTTTTGTATTGGGGTTATATATGAGCGCTTGTGTTTCGCCTCCCCAGCTGAGTACATCCCACATCGTTGCAGTGGCAGCCAGCATAGCGCATGCGGCGTCTATGGCATTACCTCCCTTGGAGAATGTCATGGCTCCAGCAGTTGCGCCCAGCGGCTTGCCAGTTATGGCCATCCACTTCTTCGCATGCAAAACGGGCTTTTGAGTTTTCTGTCCGATTAAGGCATTTCCTTTAAGGAGAAAAAGAGCGACGATTATCAATAATGACTTGTGCATAATCTTTGTTTTATGGAAACATCAAGATACTCAAAACTGTATCACTTTTTTTAGTCACGCTTGACGCAAATACGATATCGCGGATAAACTACAATTGATCATTACAATTCACCATAGTTTTTCATTGGATTAAGCTATTTTAGATTCGAATGGAGGTAAGAGATTTTTTGAAGCCCAATAGTGAAGATGCGTTTGCTGTCTATCTTAGAAAGCAGAGCCTATATATATCACTCTTTGTCACGATGATATTATGCATCTTTGGTTGCGGTCCAAAGCTCCCTGACTTAGTTGAAGTGGCTTACAATGATCTGCCTGACCAGCTTGATTTTAATATCCATGTAAAGCCGATCCTTTCGGATAAGTGTTTTTCTTGTCATGGGCCTGACCAAGCAAAACTACAAGCTGGATTGAGATTGGATGAGGAGAAAAGCGCTACAACTGTCTTGCCTAACTCTTCTGGAAATATTGCGATAGTATCAGGAAGTTTAAAAAGTAGTGAAGTCTACCATAGAATCATATCTGAAGATCCAGATTATATGATGCCAACTCCTGAGTCTAACCTTGCGTTGACGACTCAAGAAAAAGCGATAATTATAAAGTGGATAGAAGACGGAGCCGAGTATAAACCGCATTGGGCGTTTCAAAAACCTATAAAATCAGAACTTCCAAAAGTTAAAAATGTAAACTGGACTTCTAATTCAATTGACAATTTCATTTTAAAGCGCATAGAGGCTGAAGGCCTTGAGCCTGCAGCGCGTGCTGAGAAGGAGACTTTACTAAGACGCCTATCTTTTGATCTAACAGGTCTGCCACCATCAGCAGAAGAGATTGATCATTTTGTAAATGATCAAAGCCTCGATGCTTTTGAAAAACAAGTGGACCGTCTATTAGCTTCTCCTCATTACGGTGAGAAGATGGCTATTGATTGGATGGATCTGGCTCGATATTCTGATACGCATGGTTATCAAGTTGATTATTATAGAGATGTAAGTCCATGGCGAGATTGGGTAATCCAATCTTTTAATGAAAACATGAGTTATGATCAGTTTATAACATGGCAATTAGCAGGAGATCTGCTGCCTAATGCCAGTCGCGAACAGATCCTTGCAACGACATTTAATCGACTACATCCTCAAAACTTAGAAGGCGGTATCGTAGACGAGGAGTATCGAGTAGAGTATGTTGCGGACAGAACTTCTGTGGTCGGTACAGGTATCATGGGGATGTCATTAGCTTGCGCCAAATGTCATGATCACAAATTTGATCCCATCTCACAAAAGAACTTCTACGAGATGTTTAGCTTCTTCAATAATGTAAATGAAAGCGGTCAGTTGTCTTGGGATAATTCGACCCCGGTGCCTGCCATGCTGATGCCTGATGAGCAGGAGGAAGAGATTATAGAGTTTCTAAACTCTTTAGTCGATGAGAAATTAGAAACAGTGCAAGTAAAGGAAACTGAAGCGAAGGACGCAGCTGTAGCTTGGATAGAACAAGAAGGTTATAAATCTATAAAAAAGACAATACCAACCCGAGGGTTACAAGGTTACTTTGATCTTGATAACAACCTTCAGAATAAAGTTAACAGAAGGCAAGTCGGGAAGATGGATCGACAAAATTCTCCCAAAGAGGTGCCCGTATATGCTGAAGGATATCGAGATAGAGGTTTGCAATTGGATGGAGATGCGTGGTTGGGACTAGACGGTGTTGGTGTCTTTCAACGTAAAGATGCTTTTAGCGTAGGACTCTGGGTGAAGCTACCAGAAGATTTAGAGGAAGGTGTGATCTTTCACAAATGTAGTGGAGGAAAAATTTATAATTACAAGGGATATCTATTGCAGCTAAAGGACAACAAACTTCAGATGGTCCTCGCCCATACGCACCCTGACAATGCAATTATAAAAACTTCACTTGTCGATGCTCCTAAAGACGAATGGGTCCATCTCATGATGACCTATGATGGATCGAGCAAAGCATCTGGAGTTAAGCTATTTATCAATGGTCAAGAAGCTAATACTGAGACGTCGGTAGACAATCTATATAAAGACATCGTCTTTTTTAATATCATAGAAAGTGCTGTAAACTTGCCACCAGAACCTTCACTACAAGTAGGGGCAAGATGGAGAGGTACAGGTATAAGAGGTGCGCATGTAGATGAAGTCATTGTATATGGGGCTCAATTATCTGCCCTTGAAGTTCTACAAATTGTAGATCCAGAATCAATTGAGACCATAATCTCAAGAGACTATGAACAATTATCTGCCAGTCAAAAGGAACTATTGTATGAGTACTACGTGCACAACCTTTCTTCTTCGTATGATGTCGCCTCTGAGAACCTAAGAGAAGCGCGTTCAGTTTTATTTGATACTATTGAACAAGTTAAAGAGTTGATGGTGATGAAGGAGATGAAGGAGCCAAGACAAGCATATATACTTGAAAGAGGTTTGTATGACAACCATGGAGAAGAGGTCTTTCCCAATACTCCTGAAAGCATCCTCCCTTGGAAATTAGAATATCCTAAAAACAGATTAGGACTTGCAAAATGGTTGACTGATCCCGCTCATCCGCTTACAGCCCGGGTGGCTGTTAATCGGTATTGGCAAAACTTCTTTGGAAGAGGGATTGTAGCGTCAACAGAGGATTTTGGTAACCAAGGATCATTGCCTACACATCCTGAGTTGTTAGATTGGCTAGCTATAGAGTTTATAGATTCTGGATGGGATGTCAAAGCCTTGCACAAACTTATCGTCATGTCCTCTACTTATAAACAAAGCTCTAAGGCATCAGAGGAGTTAGTGCGGGTTGACTCAGAAAATAAATTTTTGGCGAGAGGCCCAAAAGTCAGGTTGTCCAGTGAGATGATGAGAGACAATGCACTCGCTGCAAGTGGTTTATTGAATAAAGAAATAGGAGGAGAGAGCGTAAAGCCTTATCAGCCTGATGGATTGTGGAGTATGAACAGTGGCAGATATGAGCGTGACAAAGGAGATAAACTCTACAGAAGAAGCTTGTACTCTATCTGGAAGAGAACAGTGCCTAATCCGACACTTTACACTTTTGATCAACCAGATCGAGAGGTATGTACAGTTCGCAGGCAAAGAACCAATACTCCTTTACAAGCACTTGTCCTTCTAAATGATCCAACATACTTAGAAGCATGTAAAGTAATTGGAGAGCGAATCAATAAAGAAGGTGCTACACCAAGTAGCATCGCCAATGCTTACAAAAGAATCACGGGTACCGATGTTGATCATGAACAATTAAGGTTATTAGTTGACTTGCAAAAGAAAGAATACGAGATATTTAGAAAAGACAGCAAGAAGAAAAAGGGCTGGATAGAAGCAGGAGATTTTGAGATTGACCGATCATTGGATACGGATATGACAGCAGCAAACGCTATAGTCGCCAGTGTAATTTTAAACTCCGATGCCAGCATCACAAAAAGGTAAAACCATGTTGCATCAACATCATCATGACCACGATCACGACGTCCTTAGGTCTAACAACAAAGATCTAAAGAAGGAAGAGTCAAAGATTGATAGAAGACAGTTTCTAACGAAGACATCGCTTGGACTTGGATCTTTTGCGCTGGGTTCGTTATTGGGTATAGATAAATTGCAAGCCAATAGCTCAAATGTTGGTTTTGACTATGAAAATATATCGAGAGGAGGTTTGGCTGACTTGCCACACTATGCGCCTAAAGCAAAGAGGATAGTTTACTTATTTCAAAGTGGAGGCCCTTCACAATTTGAAACATTTGACTACAAGCCTAAATTAGAAAAGATGTTTGGCAAAGAATTGCCAGACTCTGTCCGGCAAGGACAACGACTAACCGGGATGAGTGGCAATCAATCGTCACTACCAATCGCACCTTCTATGTTTAAGTTTGATCAGTACGGACAAAGCCGTGCTTGGGTAAGCGAACTGATGCCTCATACAGCAGAAGTTGTGGATGATCTTTGTTTTATAAAGTCGATGTACACAGAGCAGATCAATCATGATCCTGCCATTACCTTTTTTCAAACTGGAAACCAACTAGCAGGCCGCCCTTCGATCGGTTCATGGTTGAGTTATGGTTTAGGATCAAGTAATGATAATCTGCCAACGTTTATAGTCCTACTTTCTAAAAGTGGTGGGCAGCCATTGTATTCTCGTTTATGGGGCAATGGTTTTTTGCCAACAGAGCATCAAGGAGTACAGTTTAGATCAGGCAAAGATCCAGTGCTGTTTCTAAATAATCCAGAAAATTATGACGGTGCAGATCGAGGTCGAATGCTATCATATCTCAAGCAGATCAACGAACTACAAAATAGCACTTACGGCGATCCAGAAGTGAACGCAAGAATAGCTCAATATGAAATGGCATGTCGTATGCAAACTTCGATCCCCGAAGTGACAGATATGTCAGATGAATCTGATCGAACTTTTGAGATGTACGGTGAAGATAGTAGAACGCCAGGTACATATGCGGCTAACTGTTTGTTGGCTCGCAAGCTTTTAGAAAAAGATGTGAAGTTTGTTCAGCTTTTTCATAGAGGATGGGATCAACATAACTTTTTACCTGGAGGGATAAAACATAAATGTAAGCAAACGGATCAACCAACTGCTGCTCTACTTAAAGATCTCAAACAACGTGGCTTGTTAGAAGATACATTGGTAGTCTGGGGTGGAGAGTTTGGACGTACTGTCTACTCTCAAGGGAAGTTGACTACGACTAACTATGGACGCGATCATCACCCAAAGTGCTTTACGATGTGGATGGCTGGCGCTGGCGTCAAGCCGGGATTTACATATGGTGAGACTGATGACTTTAGTTATAATATCGTCAAGGATCCAGTCCATGTGCATGACTTTCATGCCACGCTCATGCACTTGATGGGTATCGATCATGAGCGTTTGATATTTAAGCATCAAGGGAGAAGGTATAGATTGACTGATGTCCATGGACATGTTGTTAAAGGTATACTGAGCTAATAAGCTGTATTTCTAATTCAGGTAAGTCTTCACTATATTGTCTGTATAAAGTAAGTGTCATGAAAAAAAGATCCTTTTTAAAATCCATGATAGGTACTGCGCTTATTCCTTCATTTAGCGATAAGCTCGACAATTGGAATCTTCTATTAGAAGGTGACGATGATATGTCCGTTGCTCAAAACGAAGAATACTGGGCAACTATAAGAAGCGGTTACCGATTGAAGCCTGACTACATCAATCTTGAAAATGGCTACTACTGCATGGTGCCTCAAGAAACTTTAGAAAAGTATATAAACCATGCCCGGCATGTTAACTATCAGGCTTCTTACTACATGCGCACGGTACAATGGAAAAACAAAGATAGAGCAGCTGCTAGATTGGCAAAGTTGATAGGAGCCGATGATGACGAAGTAGTGATCACTAGAAACACTACAGAATCTTTAGATACGATCATTGGAGGAGTTCATTGGACATCAGGAGATGAGGCAGTATATGCACAGCAAGATTATGGAGCGATGCGCATCATGTTTGAGCTTCAAGAAAAGCGTCATGGTATCAAAACTAAGGTGATCTCACTGCCAAATCATCCAAAAAGCGATGAAGAGATTGTAGCTCTTTACGAATCTGCAATAACTGATAAGACAAGACTGCTGATGGTTTGTCACATCGTCAACATCACGGGACATATCCTTCCGATTAGAAAGATCTGTGATATGGCACATGCTAGAGGTGTACAAGTGATGGTAGACGGAGCCCATGCCATTGGACATTTTGAATTTGACATCAAAGATTTAGACTGTGATTACTATGGATCGAGTTTACACAAGTGGTTAAGTGTGCCACTGGGTGCAGGATTGTTGTATGTAAAGAAAGGGCGAGCCGCTGATGTCTGGCCCACTTTTGCAGAATGGAATAAAGCAGAAGATGATATCAAAAAGTTGAATCATACAGGCACGCACCCTGTGCATACAGACCTTGCTATCAATGATGCCATTGACTATTTGCAAAGAGTAGGGCTTAAGCGTAAGGAAACTCGACTGAGATATTTACAGAAGTACTGGACAGATCGAGTGCGCAATGTTAAAGGTATCAATGTCAACACACCAATAGAAGACTATCGATGTTGCGGGATAGCTAATGTTGGTATCGATGACATACATCCAAAAGACTTAGCGAAGAGGTTAATGGATGAGTATAACATCTGGACTGTCGCGATCAACGAGCCGCCTGTTATTGGATGTAGGATAACACCTAACATTTATACAACTTTAGAAGAGTTAGACACTTTCGTAAATGCGCTCAAAGAGATGGCAGCAGCATAATAGTTTGGAGAAATAAAAAAGGATAGCTTCTAATAGCTACCCTTCATTTTGATCGATTGTATGATTGGCGCCATCTTTCACCTGGCTCACTCAATTGATCTTTTATACTAAGAAACTAAACCGAATGATAATATGCCTATGTATGATACAAGTGTGATAATCAGTAATCCGAGTCGTGCGTAATGGTCAAGTTTTTTCATGGTATCAGTTTTTAATTGTTGATCGATGACTCAAAGTTGAGCTAAAGTCAGGGCATAAAAAACTAAGTCAGACTAATGCTTGGGCTTTCTTGATTTGCCAAGCAGATTATCGATGAAGGGCATATATCAGTGGACTAATAATTGTTTTTCTTTAGCCTATCAGGCTCAAACTCCTGATGCTTACACGATCATCTATATTCAACTTTTAGAAAAGTTGAGCAAAATCGGGGAATCTATTATCTCAGTTAAAATGAAGTCTTTTGCTTTTACAGATATTTAGTACTTGCTCAAGCACATTACAGGGAGCGAGCCTGCTGACTTTCTTCATTTTAATCCTGTGCAGCATGGCTGACCCTGCATATTCCCCCTATGCTAACCCTAATTTTAAAGCAGGCATGATCCTTCATTTAGGAACACAAGGTGCCAAGAGGCTTTGAATAAAAGTATGAAATGTTAATTAAAAGGCGCTAAGGGGTCTTCTAAGAAAGAAGCGTTAGCATTGGAAGATTTGTGGGGCGGCCAAACTTGCACAGGCTAAAAAGTTGGTAGCCAACCTCATCACTTCTTTAGCACATAGTTATAGAAAGCAAAAAGACTGAACCACTACAACGCCACTTTTTTAAAGCGTTTTAAATCTGACGATTTTGCAACACTTTTCTAAAAAGTGTGAAATAGAAAATAAAATATCGGTGTTTTAATCTGACGATTTTGCAACACATCCGCTTGCAGTTCTCTCCATCAAATGTCTCCCAGACATCTGTCCTGCGACTTCATTTTGTTCATTTAAAAAGTGTGAAATAAAAAGATAAAAGTCATACGTCTAAAGACTCACCTAAAGGATTAAAAAGCTAGAAAAAAGTATGTTAGGCTAACTAAGCCTCTGCCTTCTTTCCTGTAAACATCTTCTTCGCCCCGAACCGTATCCCGACAAAGGCCGCTACCAAAAAGATCAATACATAATGGAATGGCATGTACGTAAATGCTATAATGCGCAGTCTATCTAAGAACCACATCAAAGAAAGCACAGCCACTGTAAGCATAATTAGCCCAGTTAACTTATCAAAACCTGGGATCAACTCAAAAGGAACATTGCGATTGATCAACCAGAACGTGAGCACCATGATGAGTATTGGAAGTATCTGAGTATAGATATCAGTTTGCATGATCGGTTGCTTCTCAAATAGAAAGAGATACACATTTAGCATGACTGCAAATATCCCTGGTATAGCTGCTGCAAAAGCAAGAAAACAATAGAGTTGCTTCCAAGGAGTCAAGTGCCCCTCGCCCTTTCCAAATACACTGGCCAAGAATGCCGTAAGCGGAAGAGCTACAAAGAAAAAGAGTATGAAAGCAGGGTTCTCAGATATTACCTGGAAAAATTCTTCTAAAGTCATCTTGTACTGAAGTATGAATGTGCAAGTTACACATTATATCAATGTCTTATATGTTCATCATTAAGCGTATAGGATCTTCCAGAAGTTCGATCACCTTAACCAAGAAGGTTACTGACGTACTTCCGTCGATCACTTGATGGTCATAAGAGAGCGCCAAGTACATCATCGGTCTGATCACAACTTCTCCATCCACTGCGATCGGGCGTTGCTTGAT
>CALIHL010000007.1 GCA_938022935.1 uncultured Saprospiraceae bacterium | reverse complement strand
TTCCCTCATTATGAAGGCAATTCTAAAATAGAAAGAGGCCACCAATGGCATCAGTTTATAACTAGTCATGAGCCGCTTCAAGGAACTCCACAACCAGACTTAGAAGATATCTGGACGATTGTGTTTACTTCAGGAACCACGGGGACACCTAAAGGCGTCGTACTTCCATATTACATATCGGAAGCGACTAAGCAAGTTACCGAAGAGAACAATCACCTCAAGGTATCGCTGGATGGAGACAATCACTTCTTTTCTTTCTTACCGCTCAATCACATAGCTGAGCGGGTGGTTGTAGAAGGCAACTGCCTAATGTATGGGGGCATGATATCGTTTTCAGAATCACTTGATGTGTTTGCCAAGAATCTGCAACAATCGCAGCCAACTCTTTTCTTTGCTGTACCACGGATATGGACTAAGTTTCAGTTGGGTGTCTTAGCAAAGATGCCACAAGCTCATCTTGATGCAGCCTTAGCAAGTCCTGATGCTGAAGGCATAAAAAAGAAACTACGCTTATCACTTGGCATGGACAACATCAGAGGATGCATCACAGGTGCAGCATCTATCCCTGAAGCGACTAAAGATTGGTTTAAAAAGTTGGATATCCCTATAGCTGAAGGCTACGGTATGACAGAGAATTGCGCCCTTTGCTCTTCTCTTGAAGCAAAAGATAATCGGCCTGGATCAGTCGGTAAAGCTTTGCCTGGTGCTGAGATTAAGATAGATCCTGATACACAAGAAATCATGATGCGAGCGCCTTATATCATGAAGGGTTATTATAAAGATCCAGATAAAACAGCAGAAGTTATCCAAGAAGGTTGGTTAAGAACAGGAGATCAAGGTAGACTTGATGATGAAGGGTATCTTTTTATAACGGGTCGTGTTAAGGATACTTTCAAAACTGGAAAAGGTCAGTTTATAGTTCCTGCTAAAATCGAAAGCCACTTTACAGACAATGAAAATATAGAGCAGATCTGTCTAGTTGGGCTAGGCTGCCCCCAACCTATTGCCCTTGTAATGGCCTCTGAAATCGGTCAAGCCAAATCCCATAATGATCTAATGGCAAGTCTTAGGGCTACTTTAGCTGAGGCTAATGAAGCGTTGCCTAGCTATCAAAAGGTATCGACCCTTGTGGTGACAAAAGACCCTTGGACTATCGAATCAGGACTTATCACACCGACTCTAAAGGTGAAGCGTAACATGATGCACCAGCGGTATCAAGACTTGATCATGGGTTGGCACGAACATGAAGATGCTGTGTTAGTGGAGTAGATTCTAATTTCATATTCTGAAAATCGACAATAAAATACAATTAGGTGAGTGCAACAATTGAGTTGAAACTGTAATTAGAATAGTACGATGACTCAAATATCCCCAGCTGCAACAACACTAATTATAAGAGAAATAAAAGACGACATAGAAGTCTTGCTTCTTAAAAGGAGCTCTAACCTTGCTTTTGCTCCTGACTTCTGGGTATTCCCGGGTGGTAGAATTGATGCTGAAGATGGCTCTCTTGAGTCAGAACACATCTTGGCTACTGCTAAGGTCGCAGCTGCGAGAGAGAGTATGGAAGAGGCCAATATAAAAGTGAGTCCTGATGATATGCATCACTACTGTCATTGGACGACACCTTCTGGTGGTAACCGAAGGTTTGCAACCTGGTTTTTTCATTGTAAAGCGCCTAAAAAAGATATTATAAAAGTTGATGATAGCGAGATTGTCGATCACTTGTGGATAAGACCTCAAGATGCCCTTGCCGAGATGTCGCATGGCAACCTCGGTTTGCTCCCGCCTACTTTTATATCACTTGAGCGCATCAAGAGTCTAAAGACTTATGACGATGCAAAGACCGAATATGACAGAACAGGCATCGTAACTGCTACGCCCAACACAACCATCATCGATGGTATTTTCTATTGTCTGTATGAAGGAGATGCCGGTTATGCTACCACAGATGTTGACCTCACAGAAAGCAAACATCGCCTGATCGTTGATCAGAAGAAAGGTAAGTATCACTTTGAATATCAAGATTGTGATTTACCACCTATAAATGGCGGTGTTTTTTAACAACAACCCTTCTCTTTTATCGCTCTATTTATCTACTTTTCTTTCTGTTAACAATGACAGATAAGATAATTGGATATACACGCAGTCAATTCATACTTAGATCGGCCTTCTGCATTGCTGGATGAGCATCGCGAGAAGGTAGCTCTTGTTGTTCTATCTGCGATTATATCTTCCATCTTCGTAAGTGTCTACAACCCACTCAATATCAATGACATAGTGATCCACTCTTGGTTGGGATTTACACTACCAGTAGGTCTTTGTGGTATCATTGGTGCTTCTACTCTTCTGCTTACGCAGTTTGTATTGCGGCCTGCCTTTGGTCTAAGACATATGAAGATCAAACAGTTTATCTTTTGGGCTTGCTTGGAGCTGTTCGTTATCTCTTTGGTGATTCTATTCTTCTATGGTGAGACTGGTCAATCACTAATACAAGAATACTTAATCACAGCAAGACTTGCGGTTATCATAACGATCATACCATATGTGCTCTCATGTCTACTGATTGCCATGATCAAAAAAGAAAGTAGTCATGTTGATCAAACAGAGGAGCGTGATGGGAACGTCCATGATTTTGCCAATCTATCTGATGCTAAGGGCAAGAGCAAACTGATCGTAAAGCACAAGGACCTCATTTGCCTTAAGGCTCAAGACAATTATGTCCAAGTCACCTACATGCTCAATGGACGATCTGAAAAGACATTGATCAGAACAAGTATGAAGGCTATAGCTCTAAAACTTCCCAAGAGTCAATTCTTACGCATCCATAGATCACACGTCATCAACAAAGATCAAATCAAGAACATCGTCCGGCAGAATAACAAACTGGAGGTTATGATGAGCTACACTGATGATATTCCAATCCCTGTTTCTTCAACCTATAGGGATGCCTTGGATCGTCAGTTCAGCGAGCAGATATCACTAATATAATGTTAAGAAGCGCAGCATATTTCGCCCCAAATAACAGTTTTTCGCCCCTTTTTATGTCATAGCCTTGGCAAACTGCCTTAATCGGGTTAAGTTCAGTTATGAAATAACTGAATATGAAAAAGCTTTACTACTCTATCTTTTTACTCGCTTTCGCAAATCTATTAATCGGGCAAACCACCATCTCAGGCACTATAACTGGCACTGATGATGGCGAACCATTAATCGGTGCTAATGTTTTAGTTGCTGGCACATCTGATGGCGCCATTGCTGACTTTGATGGATCATTTACCTTAAGTACAAACAAGTCCTTTCCTCTGGACATCATGGTATCTTTCGTAGGCTATAAGACTAAGACCATAACGGTCACCGATGGAAATGTTGTCAATATCACTCTTGAATCTGGCACCTTACTTACTGATGAAGTTGTCATATCAGCATCGAGAAGAGCAGAGAAATTACAAGAGGCACCGGCGGCTGTATCAGTGATCAGCGCTAAAGATGTATCGGCATCAGGTGGGTCAGTTTCTCCAGTGAGAGCACTTATTAATACGCCAGGTGTAGAGCT
>CALIHL010000006.1 GCA_938022935.1 uncultured Saprospiraceae bacterium | reverse complement strand
TATGAAGGAGTAGAATTAGTAGCCATTTGTCAAAGAACAGAATCAGAACTTGAAAAGATCGGAAATGCTTTTAAGATTGAAAAGCGCTTCACATCTTATGAGGAATTATTGAAAGACTCAGATATAGATGCAGTGCATATCAATACGCCAATACCTGCGCATGGCATACAATCTATCCAAGCTTTGAAAGCAGGAAAGCATGTGGCTTGTACTGTTCCTATGGCTACAACTGTCGAAGAATGTAAAGAGATAGTAGAGTTGGTAGCTGAGACGGGCTTGACATATATGATGATGGAGACTGTTGTTTATGCTCGCGAGTTCTTATTTATGAAAGAGCTGTATGACAATGGGACATTGGGTAAAGTGCAATTTCTAAAGGCGAGTCATCAACAGGACATGGATGGATGGCCCAACTATTGGCCAGGATTGCCTCCGATGCATTATGCTACGCATTGTGTGGGGCCAGTATTGGGTTTGACAAGAGATGAGGCAGAGTACGTGTCTTGTTTTGGCTCTGGGACGATAAGAGAAGAGCTACACCATCATTACAACAGTCCATTTGCCGTAGAGACAACGCATATAAAATTTCGCAATTCAGATCTATCTGCTCAAGTGTATCGATCACTTTTTGATGTGGCCAGACAGTATCGAGAAAGCTTTGAAGTGTATGGAGATAAGTTATCAGTGGAGTGGCCACTGATAGAAGGTAAGCCACTAGTACAGCATACTGCCAAGAGAGCAGAAGCTGATATCCCTGATGAAGTAGAGTGTCCGGATTATGCTCATTATCTGCCAAAGGAGATTCAACGCTTCACAACCAAAGGAGTCTACGACTTAGATGACAATACGCATTTGTCATTTGAACAAGGTGGTGGTCACGGCGGATCACATCCGCACTTAGTACACGCCTTTGTAGATGCTTTAAATAACAACACATCCGCTTATCCCAACGCTATCCAATCTGCCAATATCACCTGTACGGGTATTCTCGCTCATGAATCAGCTATGAAGGGTGGGGAGCTAATCAGACTGCCTGATTTTACATTTACTGGATGATTTGAAGTTTATTTAATATCCTTATCATTACACAGTTAGAACCAATCAATGAGATTATTTAGGTGGACTGTATTGCTTCTCCTGTTATCTACAAGTATTGTAGGAGCTCAAGTAGAAAGACCGCTTTCTTATCAGGAAGTGAATGTTTCAGATGCACCTGATCGTATGACTTATCCAGAGGATAAGATGATCAAGATAATGGCTGGTACAACTCGACACAGCCGAAGATCATCACCAGGAGACTCAAGAAATGATTGTGGTAAAATTGGCATCACTCCTCAACAACTTCAAGACTATCAACAAACTTCAACCTTCATCGTAAATTATACTGGCTTTACACCAGAGGCTGAAACAGCATTTCAACATGCTGTAGACATATGGTCGAGATTGATTACTGCAGAAGTACCTATTGAGATCGATGCTTCTTTTAAGGATTTGGGTGCCAGCACGCTTGGTTTTGCTTGCCCAACCACTTTATTTCTTAATGTACCAGGAGAGCCTATACCTAATACTTTTTATCCTTCTGCCTTAGCAGATCAATTCTATGGATCGGATCAGGAAGGTTCTGATATAATAGCCATGTTTTCAAACTCTTTTGCAAATTGGCATTATGGTTTGGATGGATGCCCGGCTGATGATCAATTTGACTTTGTAACCGTTGTGTTACACGAAATAGGTCATGGCTTAGGAGTTTTTGGCTCCCCAGATGTATTGTCCTTTCCTTCACAAGGCTTATTAGGGTGTTACGGATTTAATCTTCCCAATAGTACTGAATATTTTCCGACGATATTCGATCACTTTGTGGAAAATACAGACGGAGATGTAAAGGTCACCGACTTCAATCCAGTTTATTGTTGGCAAGAACTTTTTGACCTATATACAGGTGATGAACTTGTTTTCAATGCACCCAATGTCAATGAGTGTAACGGAGGATCACCAGCGAGACTTTATGATCCTGAGATATTTGATGTTGGATCGAGTTATGCACACTTTGAAGAAGATATATACCCAGAAGGGACGATAAATGCTTTGTTAACCCCTTTTCTCAGTCCAGGAGAAGCCATTCACAACCCAGGATGCTCGATTGCACTACTTCGTGATTTAGGTTATAACGCACATGGTTTTATAAAAGTAGTTCCTACACTTGGACAATGGGGTTTGATAATCCTCTTCCTTTTATTACCCATCCTATCTTTAGTAGCTATCAAAAACAAATCAAGGGCTCTTCTATCTTAAATAACAGCTCTGTTAAGGAACCTGTATGAGTTCCTGTAGGCTTCGAGCCTCAGGATAAACAATCGCTAGCTGACTACTCAAATTACATTCACAAACTTTATCTTTTGATTGAAAGCTGAATTTTCTTAAAGCGCGGGCTATGGATGATTTGCAGCAGCAGCCAAGCTCGCAAGCGCTAAAAAAGTGGATAGATAATCCTATCGCTTCCTTTGTAGAATGAAAGAGACTACCTTATGATCCAGACCTACTAGCCACCACTTTTTTACTGAGATTATAAATCAGACGCTTTTGCTCAACTTTTTTAAAAAGTTGAACAGTGAAAAAAGAGATGAGTTAGGCACCCTTGAGTGATTAGCGCCCCAATTGTTAAACGAGTAAATTAGCGGCTTCACATTCGCAGATTTAATAGCGATTCTGAAGACTATACTACAAATCCTCTACAGAAGTATGCTTAATAGAGCATAATGAAAGAGGTTTTCGAAGGCCAATCACCCTCTCTTCTGCTAGCCATCTGTCACTTACATATCAACAATGACCAATAGGTGACAAAATCACCTATTTAAGAATGACTTTCTCTTTTGCCCCCGTCAAAAGGATGATTCAGAGCAACAAGGTAATATTGATTCATACTCTCCAATCCCTTAGCGATCTCTCGCTGGAGTCAATATTAGAATCCATTATAACTCATATAAAACCAAACCAATGCTCATTTTCAAAGTCGCAATTTTAGTAGTAGGATATTATCTCGGATGTAAAAT
>CALIHL010000005.1 GCA_938022935.1 uncultured Saprospiraceae bacterium | reverse complement strand
AGTGGATTATTCTTTTTATTAATAAAGTACTTTACACCATCAATGATTTGATTGCCAAGTGTGGCGCTATGGTTAAAGCCGATTTTATCTTTCGTATAAGCACTTATAAAGTAAAAAAGATGGTCTTGTAGATTTTGTCCAACACCATTGAGTTCTTTGACGAGGGTGATGCCTTGCTTTTCAATTACATCTTTTGGCCCGATACCAGAAAGCTGTAAGATCTGCGGACTGTGAAACGATCCCGCACTTAGGATAACCTCTTTAGTACAAGAGATATCTTGTGTCTTTCCCTTGTGGATGATCGTGACACCTTGCGCTTTATCGTTTTTTACATTGATCTTAGAAACGTGACATTGCGTTTTGATCTTTAAGTTGGATCTCTTCTTTGCAGGGTTTAGAAAAGCCACTGCTGCACTTTGGCGCTTTCCGTCCTTTATTGTAAACTGAAATTTTGACGTGGCATTCTGTGTCTTTCCATTGTAATCAACATTGTCAGGAAGACCTATGCTTTTAGCCGAATCTATAAACGCTTGTGCTAGAGGCGTTTCAAAGTATTGGGCATAACCAACGCCAAGCTCACCAGTAGAACTATGATACCCCTCGTCTAATTGATCTATGTTCGCATTGCCTTCTGATTTCTTAAAGTAGGGTAGTACACTTTTTGAATCCCAGCCATCGCAACCCATTTTGCTCCATCTGTCATAATCATCATGATTACCTCTTACATATGCCATGGCATTAGTAGAGCTACATCCACCAAGTGTCTTGCCTCTTGGTAAGTAGAACTTTCTATTGTCAACATGTGTCTGAGGAGTAGTCCAAAGCTTCCAGTCTATAGCAGACCGATGTATCTTGCTATAAGCACCGGGGATGTGTATGTTGATGTCTTTATCCTTGCCGCCTGCTTCTAAAAGTAAAACCTTGTGTGCTCCAGATGCGGATAGTCGATTAGCAAGTACACAGCCTGCAGATCCTGCTCCAATGATTATATAGTCGAAAGTCATATGAGTCCATACTTATGTATGAACTAAAGATAAACAAGCAGAGAGACTCTCCTGCCAATCTTTAAGCTTTATATCAAAGTTGTCGACGATTTTTTCCTTTGACATGACGCTCCATAAAGGACGCGGAGCAGGTGCTCCATACGCTTCAGTAGTCGTATGACCTACCTTACAGTTGATTCTGGTTTGTTTGAATATCTCTTTCGCAAAAGCTGCCCAGTTAGTTACGCCAGTATTGCTAAAATTATAGTGACTCTTCATCTTTGAAGTGTCATCTTTCTCTATCATTTTGTAGACTACATCAGCAAGATCCTTTGTATAAGTTGGTGTCCCTATCTGGTCATTGACGATACTTAGTGAGTCTCGCTCAGCGCCCAGCCGTAGCATTGTTTTAACAAAGTTATGATTGAACGAAGAGTACAACCATGACACTCTGATATTGATCCAATCTATATCGCATGCCTCAAGGACAAGTTCGCCTGCTCTCTTTGACTTTCCATAGACGCTCTTCGGCTCACAGGGGTCATCTTCTTTGATTGGACTATCAATGACTGTATCATATACATAGTCGGTAGAGAAGTGGATAAGCTTTCCTCCATAGATTTTTATAGCGCCAACGATATGATTGACAGCTGTGCTGTTGATTAGAAAAGCTTGCTCTGATTCAGATTCTGCTTTGTCCACATTAGTATAAGCAGCACAATTGATTACATATTGTGGACTAAACTTTTTAATTGCATTGTACACTTCTGCTTGATCAGATATGTCAAGCGTGTCCCGAGAAGAAAATATAAATTCAAATTGTTCTTGACCTTTAGCCATAGAGCGCAGCTCTTTACCAAGCTGGCCATTTCCACCGGTTACCAGAATAGTTTTCTTTTCTGGAAAGTGCATCTCCATCTTAAAAGTGTTTGTGCTTTCCAAAAACTGGAAGTCTCGCGTCTTTTTCAGAGACTTGAATTTCAGTACGTTCGATCGGCCACTTTATTTTAAGTTTTTCATCACTATATCTGATGCCGCCTTCCGATTCTTTATCGTAAAAATTATCACACTTATATCCAAATATGGCTGTCTCAGAAAGTACTACAAAACCATGTGCAAACCCTCTTGGTATAAGGAGTTGTTTTTTATTAGTGTCATTGAGGATGACACCATACCACTCTCCATAAGTCTTGGAAGTTCGCCGCAAGTCGACAGCTACATCATAGATCTCTCCTGTGATCGCTCTCACAAGCTTGGCCTGAGCATGCCTGCCAGTTTGATAGTGCAAGCCCCTTAAGACACCTCGTGTCGATTGTGATTCATTGTCTTGAACCCAGTCAAAGATACGAAGCTCTTCAGGAAGTTTTTTCTTATTATAACTTTCGTAAAAATATCCCCGTTCATCTCTATGTATAACGGGCTCAATAGTCACAAGACCTTTGATTGGTGTCTCTTCTATTTTCATTACTTCTCCTTGAATATTATGCTAAGCGGAACACCCGTAAAATTAAACCTCTCTCTAAGCTGATTTTCCAAGTAGTTTTTATAATTTTCTTTTACATGTTTTGGGTAATTGCAAAAGAATGCAAACGCTGGATACTTAGTAGGAAGTTGAGTCACGTACTTGATGGAGATCATCTTCCCTCTGTGACTGGGTGGAGGATTTTTCTTCATCATCTCTTGTAGTGCCTCATTTAAGACTGATGTCTTGATGCGCTGTATCTTGTTGGCATATACTTCTTCAACTAACTCCACAGCTTTGAAGATCCGTTGTTTGTCAAGTGCAGATACAAACAAAATTGGAACATCATTGAATGGGCTCAACTTCTCTTTAATCTTGATCTCGTAGTCCCTTGCAGTGTTCGTTTCTTTTTCAATTAAGTCCCACTTGTTGACTAAGATGACTACACCTCTTCTTCTTCTCTGGATGAGACTGAAGATGGCCATATCTTGAGCCTCTATGCCTAACTCAGCATCTAATATCATAACACAGATATCTGTCTCATCTATGGACTTGATGGCTCTTATGACGGAGTAAAACTCCAGGTCTTCATGGACCTTCTTTTTCTTTCTGATACCCGCCGTATCAATCAAGATAAAGTCCTTACCATACTTTGTATATCGACTATGGATAGCGTCTCTTGTTGTGCCCGCTATATCTGTTACGATATTACGATCTTCACCAAGCAGGGCATTGACAAATGATGATTTTCCAACATTAGGACGACCAAGGATAGCGATCTTAGGTATGTCCAGGTCTTCTAAACCGGCACTCTCAGGAGGCATCAAATCAATGACTGCATCCAGTACCTCTCCTGATCCTGAACCAGTCATACTTGATAGGAAAAACGTATCATCAAAACCAAGTCCCCAAAACTCGTTGGCTGCCAGTTGGCGTGTATGATTATCAACTTTGTTGACACAGAGTACTACCTTCTTAGGTGACTTGCGGAGCATCCGCGCAACAGATTCATCGAGATCTGTAATACCAGTGGTAACGTCGACCATAAAGATGATGACATCCGCTTCATCGATAGCGATCTGAACTTGACTTCTGATGGCAGCTTCAAATATATCGTCCGAGTTAGTGACAAAGCCACCCGTATCAACGACATTGACGCTTCGCCCATTCCACTCGGTTCGACCGTAGATACGATCCCTTGTGACACCACTTTCATTGTTTATGATGGCTTTACGCTCACCAATGAGACGATTGAAAAGTGTTGATTTTCCAACATTTGGGCGACCAACGATCGCTACTAGACTTGACATAGGAAGATTATATTACTGCAAATATCCGTAAGATTTTAGATATCTATCGTCATCACGCCATTTCTCTTTGACTTTGACATGAAGCTCAAGATATACCTTTCGCTCTAAGAAGACCTCAATATCTATCCTTGCCGCAGTTCCGAGCTTCTTTATAGACGATCCGCCCTTACCAATAATGATGCTTTTCTGCGTTTTTCTATTGACGATGATATCCGCTGCGATACGGACGAGTTTATCTTTACGCGTTTCATCTTCTTTGAAAGAGTTGACGATCACTTCGCATGAGTAAGGGATCTCTTGGAAGAACTGCTGTAAGATCTTTTCTCTGACGATCTCACTTATAAAAAAGCGTTCTGACCTGTCGGTAAATTGATCTTTCGGATAATAAGGTGGCCCTTCTGGGAGATAGCTGATTATTTTTTTCAATAGCTCTTGCACACCTATTTTCTCAAGCGCTGAGATAGCCACTTGCTCAAAGTCTGGCAACTCTGTTGTCCACCAGCTGGACAAAGCTTCTAACTCTTTTTGTGAGGAGAGATCGATCTTATTGAGGATGAGCAACTTTGGACAAGTGATGCCTTTTAGTTTTTTAATTACTTCTTCTGGTATGATCGGTTCTTTGTTGACATCTACTATGAACATCAAGACATCAGCATCTTCAAGGGCGCTATATGCAAATGTATTCATCGCCTGTTGCATCTTATAATGCGGCGTATCAATGATACCTGGAGTATCTGAGAACACGACTTGGTAATCATCAGTATTGAGGATTGCCATAATCCTATGCCTTGTTGTCTGAGGCTTGTTAGTGATGATGGATAGCTTCTCGCCAATGAGTGCATTAAGTAGTGTAGACTTACCCACATTGGGTTCGCCCATGATGTTTACAAATCCAGATAAATGTCCCAAATAAAATTTCTAATTATAAAATTGAAGTTTGCAAGATGTAATATAGATCAAATGACCATATGGCTTTGTATTAACTGATACAAGGCGTCAGGCATATGTCTTCTCCATTCGAGATCTGCTATCTCATCTTCCATATGAACATAGTGCTGGAGTCTCATCTCGCTCATCTCTTGATAGATGTGTTCTCGCAGATTAACTAAGCAAACCCAACCATCCTCATCTTTCACATCGTCATACCATTCTTCATAGTAACTGTCATCATCTCCATGAAAGTTCAATATGTTGTCACAAAGCAAGACAAACTTAGAGATGCCCGCTCTGATCATCCGGTCTGCTATCTCTCTCTTTAAAAACATGATGTCGTTGTGCACGGCATCGTTCCACTCTCCAATTAGCTCTATCAGCGAGAAGCCTTTAAAGTAGTCTACATATAAGATCTTGATATACATAGTAGGAGATCCTATAAAGTCCCACTGCGGATGTATAAAGTAGTTATATATCTTCTGTGTAAACTGAAACTCATTGTAAGTCCGACCATAGAAGGGAGACTTTTCATCTTCTGATGCTACATAGTAATCTCTCCATTTGAAGTATGGTTCTATATCATGCATAGATTAAGAGCATGATTGGCAGACACCGCTGAAGGTGATCTGTACATCTTTGATTTTATAGCCTTGCGGCACGAGTGCTTCATAGCTCTCGTGCATCTCATCCAAGCAAGTTGTGTGTCCACAACTATCACAATGAAAGTGGGCATGCGTGTCTTGGTGCTTGTCCACACTACAATTATGATCGCAAAGCGCATATCTTGACTGACCATTGATATCCATCGCAAGATGTATAAGCCCCTTCTCTTCAAAGGACTTCAACGTACGATACAATGTGATCCTATCAAAGTCCTTTAATGAGTCCTCTATACTTGCAGTCGTTACCGCTTTGCCTTTGTTGGCTAAAAAGATAGAGAGCACTTCTTTGCGAAATGCCGTCTTACGTAAGCCATGATCGGCGAGCATGTGATCCTTCATCTTTTCTTGAGTCGATAACATAAGGCAAAGTTAAGTCAATTTATGGGCGATGGTCGCATGATTATCTCATAAACACAAGTATCGATCAAAGGTTATAAAAATATCAGGTGAAGAGCTTCCAGTCATTTTTATCTTTGGATTATGAATGTGCTTGGTATAATATCTGGAAGTTCTCTTGATGGGCTTGATATGTCATTGTGTTCTTTTGATGGCTTGACGCCAGGTCAGATGGTTTGGGATATGCACGTTGGTGTGACTATGCCATTTGACGAAAGTCTCATCAGTCGCCTTAGCGTTGTCACGACGCTATCTGCTAAAGATTTGCTGCAACTCGAAGTGGACTTCTCAAAGTTCTGTGCTAAAGCGATCAATGATCTCATAAAGCAACATGACCTTAAGGTGGATTATATCTGCTCTCACGGGCATACTGTATATCACTTCCCACAGGATGGTTATACGTTACAGATCGGGAAGGGCTCGATCTTAGCAGAGTTGACAGGGATACCAAGTATAGTGGATGTGAGGGCCAATGATATAGCCCAAGGCGGAGAAGGTGCACCGGTTGCGCCAATAGTAGAGCAGTATCTCTATCCTGGTTATGACTATTACTTCAATCTCGGCGGTATCGCGAATGTAAGCTATCACAAAGATCAAGTCATCACCTCTATCGACAGTTGCCCGTGTAACCAAGTGCTGAACCATGTGGTTGGCGAGCTGGGCAAAGCCTACGATGACAAAGGTAAGTTAGCCCGAAGCGGTAAAGTGTCAAAATCACTGATTACTGCATGGCAGAAGCTCGATTACTTTGCTCAAGCCTTTCCCAAGTCAATGGATAACTCTTGGGTACAAGAGGTATTCATACCAATCATGCCACGGTTCAACCTCAGTCATGAGGATAGACTGGCGACTATGGTGGAGTTTGCGGCTATACAATTAGCCGAGGATTGTAAAAAGCTATCAGATTCTAAAGGGCGTACTTATACTGGACTGATCACTGGCGGTGGTGGCTTCAATGACTTTCTGGTTGAGCGTATGCAAGTTCATGTTTCTGATTTTGGGTTAACGCTCAACTTACCTGATGGCAAAACCATAAACTTCAAGGAAGCCATACTTATGGCGTTGATGGGTTACCTCAGAGTCAATGAACAAAACAATACTATCCCAACTGTCACAGGTGCACAAAAAGCAACCAAGGGAGGAGCAATTTATTTGGCATAGCTGATTAATAACTCAGTCACCGCAGCTGACCTAAGTCTACACTTTCTGTAGTATTTATCACATGTAGATATTTTATTAATTGTATAAATCAGACTAACACCGTTTTATATATGGATAAAATTATCATTGATATATCTCTTCTCCATCAATAAAGTGGCGTATAGGCTTGCAGGGCGAACGATATGCTTAAATTACAGTGCATAGTAGAATAATATTTTACCAACCTAAACCCTCTCGCATGAAATACTCATCAGACAACATCCGCAATGTCGTAATGTTAGGCCACTCAGGATCGGGCAAGACCAGTTTCACAGAATGTATGCTCTATGAAGCTGGTCAGATCAATCGCCTGGGAAGCATATCAGAACAAACCGTCACCTCTGATTATACCAACATCGAAAAAGAAAGAGGCAACTCGATATTCAGCACATTGATGCACACTTACTGGAAAGACTCCAAGATCAACATCATCGATACACCAGGATACGACGACTTCATAGGCGAGGTGATCTCAGCACTTAAAGTTGCAGACACAGGTGTCATCATGCTGCATGCTGTCAATGGCGTAGAAGTTGGAACCGAAGTAGTCTGGGATTATATACAAAGATTCAATACTCCAGGCATCTTGATCATTAACCAATTGGACAAAGAAAAATCAGATTATCAAACCACTTTAGACCAAGCGATCCAACGTTTTGGCAACAAGGTGATACCCATCCAGTATCCTCTTAATGAAGGAGATGGTTTCAACACAATTGTAGATGCTTTGCGCATGATCGTTTACAAGTTTCCCGCAGACGGAGGCAAGCCCACAAAGGAAGCCATCCCAGAATCCGAAATACGGCGGGCCCAAGAGTTGCACAACGCACTGGTAGAAGTTGCAGCAGAGAATGATGAGGCGCTTATGGAGAAGTTTTTTGAAGAAGGAACGCTCAATGAAACCGAGCTGGCTAAAGGCCTAACAGTTGCACTTGCGCAGCAGCAGTTCTTCCCAGTGTTCTGTTGTTCTTCCACTCAAAACATGGGTAGTGGACGCATCATGGGTTTTATCAATGATATAGCTCCATCTCCGGCGCAGCGTCCACCTGCAGAACTAACTTCAGGTGGGACGCTTGCGTGTGACTCAACTGACGACCCATCATTATTTGTCTTTAAGACTCTGTCAGAACCCAAGGTTGGTATGCTGTCATACTTCAAGGTGTACAGTGGCTCCGTCCAACCAGGTGAAGAGTTTTACAATCAAAGAACCCGTTCTTCTGAGCGTATATCACAGTTATACCTGTCCAATGGCAAGAGCCGATCCAATGTTGATCAGTTACAAGCCGGAGACATTGGTGTTACAGTAAAGCTTAAAGATGTTTTGACCAATGATACATTGACGGCCAAAGACAATTCTAATACAATTACTCAGATAGAGTACCCACTATCAAGAATCAGAACAGCGGTGACACCTCCTTCTAAATCCGAAATGGAAAAGCTCATGAAGGCGCTCCATCAGATTGAGATGGAAGATCCGACACTAAGGGTAGAACAAAACGCTCAACTCAAGCAGACCTTACTCCATGGTCAAGGGCAACTTCACCTTGATCTCATCAAGTATAGGATCGAAAAGGTCAATGGTATTCAAATGGAATTTGAAAAACCAAAGATCCCATATCGAGAGACGATTACTAGACTTTCTGAAGCATCCTTTAGGCATAAGAAACAGTCGGGTGGTTCTGGACAGTTTGCAGAGGTGCATATGAGGATAGAACCATATCATGAGGGTATGGCAGATCCTGCAAGTTTATCGGTAAGGAAGATAGAGATAGAAGATCTCCCTTGGGGTGGTCAGCTCGCTTTCTATTGGTGTATCGTTGGTGGCTCTATAGATTCAAAATATATCAATGCCATAAAAAAAGGTATCCTTTCCAAGATGGAAGAGGGCCCTCTGACTGGATCCTGTGTACAGGATATCAGAGTCTGTATTTATGATGGTAAGATGCACGCCGTAGATAGCAACGATATGGCATTTATGATCGCAAGTGCACAGGCATTTAAAAAGGCCTTCAAGAGTGCTGCACCACAGATCCTTGAGCCTATGTATGATCTCGAAGTCCTTTGTTCTAACGACGTCATGGGCGATGTGATGGGTGACTTGCAGACGAGGCGATCGATGATACAAGGTATGGGAGCAGAAGGGCACTATCAAAAGATCATGGCTAAAGTACCGCTGGCAGAGTTGTATCTCTACAGCAGTAGTCTTCGGTCGATGTCCCAAGGCCGAGCCAAGTTTACAAGGACATTTGCAGATTATAACGCAGTGCCTCAAGATGTCCAACGGGCTTTATTAGCCGAGCATACTGATCATGCAGAGGCCGCATAGAAGAGAAGTTTATAATTGACCAATCAAGAGGTCGCGTCAATTGACACGGCCTTTTTCATTGATAGTTTTCGTTCTTTAGATCTTTACGCTCTTCGGCAAATATGGAGGCCAGCACAGATTACTTAAAACATTACATTTGTGGTAACACATATCACAGATGAGAATAGGACTGTTGTTAATCATTTTATTGGGCATGTTCGCTTGTGTCCCACCGACAGAGAAGAATGACCTTTCGGTAAATATCGATCTCGAAAATGAAATCCACCAAAGTATCCTGGTTGCTAAGGATAAAAGAGAAGTCCAGACCATTCTAACTTATCTGACTTCAGAAGACTTAACAGAGCGACATCTTGCAGCAGAAGCTTGTGCCAGTATCCCAGACGAATCACTACTGGCACCTCTTCTCCATATACTAAATAATGATCCCTCGGACGAGCTTAGAGCCATAGCAGCCTACTCCTTGGGACAACAAAACAACCCTTCTGTCCAAGCGGACCTAATCAGTTCATTTCAAACTCAAGACACGGCTAATTATAATACACCAGTCCGCGGAGCGATATTAGAAGCACTAGGGAAGTGCGGTGATCAATCCGTCCTTGATTTTATTGGTGCAGTATCTACATTTACTAATGATACCGAACATCTTTTATTAGGCCAAGCCAGAGCGATATATAGATATGGGATCAGAGGTATGTACTCTGCCGCAGGTACATCAACTATGATCAATAATGTCTTAGATGCCAGTCGTCCAGCGCCTACGAGATTGATGTCTGCGCAGTACCTAAGTCGCAATGGAGAACTTGACTTGGACAATAGCATCAACCAACTAGTGAGAACCTTAAATGATGAACAAAATGTAGATGTCAAGATGGCACTTGCTGGAGTGCTGACCAGAACTGGTAACTTAAGTGCACTTCCATCTCTGTTGCCTATGCTTTCAGGCTCAACTGACTATAGAGTGAAGTCTAACATTATAAGACAATTGGGCGCTTATGATTATAATCTGTACAGAGATACCGTCTTGACATTATTAGGTGACGCTTCTAATGATCATGTTTTTAATCTTACTGCAGATCTTTTAAAAGAAAAAGCGCCTCGTCAAGAAGAGGGATACTACTTGGACTTGGCAAGAACCACTGCTAGCGAAATTAGAAAACCAAAACTGCTGTCCATAGTTCTAAATTCTCTACCCGCAAGATTTGTCAATACACGCAACGCAAGAAGCAATGAAATAAAAGTAGGATTGGATGGAGCGACTAATGAATATGTCCAAGCAGAATACATCAAAACACTCGCCCTTGATCCAGTCAACTTGCCAACCATAATTGAAAAAGGACTGAACTCAACAAGCATCGTTGTTAGAACAACTGCTATCAATAGCATCCCAACTTTATTGAAAAATGAAAGAACGACCTCGGTCTTTATTAGACCATCGGCGATGGCTCGTTTTAGATCATCTATTGCTTCTGCATTAACTACTGTATTGCAAACTGGTGATCCTGGTTCTATCGCTGCTATCGCTAGTGTTGCAAGAGATGAAGGATGTGGCTTTAAAGAAGAAGTCGGTTTCAACTTGGCCTTGCGTTCTGCACTAAGAGGATTGAGTCTGCCTCAAGATTATGAAGCGCACAAAGAATGCCTGACGACTTTAGGCTATCTGGAAGACACGACTTATCAGATCGATCCGCCGACTTATAATCACCCTGTGGACTATTCGCTATTGACAACACTCAATGACTCTTCACGTGCTTATATCATAACAACCAAAGGTCAGATTGAAATAAGCTTAGATAGACACCAAGCACCAGGAAGTGTTTCTAATTTCATAGCGTTATCTGAGGATAACTTTTATGATGGAAAGACGATCCATAGGGTAGTGCCTAACTTTGTGATGCAAGGTGGTTGTCCTCGTGGAGATGGTTATGGTAGTTTAGATTATACGATCAGATCAGAGTTAGGACCAAGCTACTATGATGATGAAGGATATGTAGGCATGGCCTCAGCTGGAGCAGATACTGAAGGGACACAGTGGTTTATTACCCATTCGCCGACACCTCACTTAGATGGTAGATATACGATATTTGGCAAGGTGACATCAGGTATGGATGTCGTTCATACCATTCAGCCAGGGGATATTATCCAGGATGTTAGGATTCTTAAGTACTGATCCGAGGAGTTTTCTTGCTATTCATTGAACAAAAGCGATAGCTCCCACCTTTACATAGAGCAGTCTATCGAACTGCTACTAACAAATGGACTTAAATAAAGCACAAGAAAAGTTTATCCACGATTGGGGTATACTCAGTACTAACTGGGGTGTAAAGTGCGCTATGGGAAAGATCCATGCGCTATTGTTGGTCTCCAAATGTGGGATGTGTGCCGATGAAATCATGGAAAAACTCATGATGTCAAGGGGTAATGTCAATATGAACCTCAAAGCATTAGAGAACTGGCAGGTCATCAAGAAGGCATATATGCCTGGAGAACGTAAGGACTTTTACGTGGCCGAAAAGGACTTTAGTAAGGTCTTTAAGTTGATTATAGCTCAACGGAAACGAAAAGAGCTCGATCCATTATTAGCTCTTTTAGAAGAGATCAATGCTGTGCAGCCTCGTTGCCCAGAGAGTAGTGAGTTTTGTAAAGTAACCAAGGACTTAGGTCGCTTTGCGAAAAAAGCAGACCATGCACTCAATGCCATTTCGAGTAGCCAAGCAGAATGGATATCTAAGATCCTCATCCGATAACTTCCCTTTCCTTGTCCGGATATCTTAATTTCAAGCTTTAATATTTCTACTTCATGAACAAGATAACTGCTGATCTTATCATCACCAATGATGGTCCGCCGATTACTGATGGTATTGTTATTTATAATGATAACGGTAAGATCATGGACGTCATACAAGATGTGTCTGATGCAGATTTGGATGGTGTTCAAAAAGTAAGAGGAGTCTTATTGCCAGGTTATATCAATGCTCATTGTCACCTTGAGTTGTCTCACCTGAAGGGCGTGATTCCAACGGGGACTGGATTGATACCATTCATCCAAGGAGTGGTTACTCTTCGAGACTTTCCACAAGAGTTAATAGATGAAAAGATAGCAGCTGGAGATCAAGAGATGTATGACAATGGTATCGTCGCTGTAGGTGATATATCTAATAAAGTAGATACAGCTGCTGTCAAAGATCAATCAAAGATCAGGTACTACACTTTTGTTGAGATGTTTGACTTCCTACAGGAGGATCAAGCGCAAGCAACATTTGATCAGTATGAAGCAGTTTATGAAGGACAGTCCTCTGCGGGAAATAATAAAAAGTCCTTTGTGCCGCATGCTCCATACTCCGTCTCTAAGTCTTTATTTGGCTTTGTCAATGAGCACAATCAAGCTGGAGATACGATATCGATCCACAATCAAGAGCTAACTGCGGAGAACGACCTTTTTTTAGATAAGTCTGGAGAATTCCTTGACTTTTTTAAAGGGTTTAACATTGGGATTGATCAGTTTGAACCAACTGGCAAGACTTCCATCCACTATGCTTTGCAACACCTGGAGCCTCACTTCAGAACCATCATGGTCCATAATACAAAGTCATCTAAAGAAGACATTGCTTATGCACAGCTGCGCAACCAGCAGACATACTGGGCGACCTGTCCCAATGCAAATCTCTACATAGAGAATACACTTCCTGACTATCAAAACTTTCTGGATTGTGGTGCTAAGATTTGTATTGGTACAGATAGTCTAAGCTCAAACTGGCAGCTTTCCATATTTGAAGAGATGAAGACTATTAAGAAGTATCAGTCAAAGATTGACGATCTGGATATCATCAAGTGGGCCACTTACAATGGCGCTCAGGCCCTAGGTTATGATGATCTGGGTAGAATCAGAAAGGACACCACACCCGGGTTGAATCATATAGATGTTGAGGTGGTGGATGGAAAGTTTGACATTAGCAAAGCGATTGGATCTACCAGGATTGCTTAGGCCAACTGGTGATTGATCGCTTCAAGTTCTTTAGAAAAGTCCATTGGATGATTTTTGGTTAAAGCCTCGATAGAACTTTTAAGATTAACTAGAAAAGATTGATGTTGAGATGAGTCTGGATCGATTGGTTTGTGCTCTACTGACTTGACAATCTTCTGGACTTTAGCCATAATATCTATGGTTTGCTCATCCATAAAGGTCTGCTTAAGGTAGTCAAAGACATAATCGATGGCTTGCTCTGAGGGATGGATCATATCGTTTTTGAAGAATCGATAGTCTCGCAAATCATCTATAACCAGCTCATAGGATGGGAAGTACTGTACATGATCGTGAAGATTAGAGATCTCATGAACTGCAGCGAGCAGGTGGCCTTTACTTCGATTATTCTCGATGAGACCATCTCTGATATGACGGACAGGGCTTACTGTGAGGATAACATTTGCGTAAGCGTTCTCTTCCTTAATATGTCCAACCAGCGCTTCCAGATCATCTATTACTTCAGTAACGCTCGATAATCTTCTGTCAAAAAGTTGGCTGGGCTGTTTATGGCAGTTGCTCACGATGCGATCAAGTCCATTGTGATAAAAATGCCATGCTGTACCCAAGGTGATAAAGACAAAATCACATCCAGAGATGTACTCTTTGGTCTTTTTCCTTTGTTCTTCAAGCAGTTGGATCAATTTGTCTTCGCTCGTCGCATGTATGTCACTATGAGCGTCGTAATGGACATATCGGTTATCCACTTTTACGATACCCTGATCACTTAGGATATCATTATCAAGAAGGTTTTTCTTGATTGCAGATGGATGATAGAGCGTTCCGAAGGGATTTTTGAGCACATTTAGCTTAGAACGTAAGAGTTTTCCCCCAATTGAATCAGAAAAGCATGATCCTAACATACATATAGAACTGTCATACGTTATCTTTGTGGCAGAGGGTGGGGAGTCAAGAATAGTGCGAAATTTCATAGGGTCAACCGACTTTTAGACCGATACATAATATTGATATTAAGGTGTCGTTTTAGTTCTAACCTGTGGTAGCCAAGCCAGATTTTGGCAATTGTAGCTGCTGAGGTTAAAAATAATTAGTGTCAGATACTGTACATATAATATTTGTGGGCAAAGTGTTGGCATGAAAATAGCTCTTATGATTGCAATTCTACTTATTAAAGAAGAATACCCCCCAGTAAAACCACAAAAACCATGAGAAGGATACTTAACTCTATTCTAGTGGGGGCTTGCTTGTGTATATCACTAAGTGTGATGTCACAGGACATACATTTTTCACAGTTCTATATGTCCCCCCTCAATCTGAACCCTGCGATGACAGGAGTCTTTAACTGTGATCATAGAATGATCGTGAATTACCGTAACCAGTGGGCTGGTGTCATTGGCTCTAATGCCTATAACACAGCGTCAGCTTCTTATGACAGAAGGATGGCAGTAGGTCGAGATGACTACTTCGGTGCTGGGGTTTCTTTATATAGAGATGTAGCAGGTAGTACCAAGTTTGGTACAAGCAATGCTAAATTATCATTTGCCTATACGAAGAAGTTAGGTGGTCGTCGTAATGTCGGTCATTACTTAAGTATAGGAGCAGATGGTGGATTGGTCCAAAGAAGAATCAGTATCAATGATCTTCAGTGGCCTACTCAAGTAAGAAATGGTGTTTTTGATGAGACTGCTGGTACACCAGAGACGATTCTTAATCCAGACTTCTTATATGCTGACTTTTCAGCAGGTCTTGTTTGGTTTAGCAACTTTGGAGATAGAAAGTCTATCTATGGAGGAGCATCGCTTCATCACTTGAACCAAGCAAATGTCTCTTTCCTTCAAAGAACAGAAAAACTATATAGTAGACTAACTATACATGGAGGTGGAGAGTATCCACTTAACACTAAAGTGAGTGTAAAGCCTGAGTTTGTATTCATGTCGCAAGGACCTCATAAGCAGATCAATGCAGGAACCAGCTTAAGATTTAAGATGGGGGCTACGGGTGGTAGGATCACAGATGACTTAGGTCAGTTCTTTCAGATCGGACTTTGGGCCCGTGTAGGTAACAAAGTAGAAGGAGGTATCCACTCAGATGCGATCATCATCGTAAGTAGATTTGAGTTTGACAGATATGGTATAGGATTTAGTTATGATTATAATGTATCGCAACTTGCGGCTGCGGCTGCAGGCAACGGATCATTTGAACTTTCATTCATGTACAAGCTTTGTGGCAACAGTTCACGAGGAGTATACTGTCCTGCTTTCTAAAAGAAGCATAACACTAAATATAAAAAATGGCTCGAAGATTTCTTCGGGCCATTTTTGTTTAGCATTTCTACTCTTTAGTTTCTTCTTCTTTTTTAAGGATGGTTTGGATCCATCTAAGTTCTCCAAAGCTCACATCAAATGGTATCCTCGGACGAAGATCACCGAGCGTTTCTCCTTCTTTCAATTTTTTAAAGTAGGGGAGCAGTTTCTCTTGTCTATCGATACCCATGATCTGATCGATTGAGATTTTATCATCACGAAGCAGTCGGCTCATGTGACTTTCTATAGTGCTGACAGCAAGTGATCTTGCTTTTGCAATCTCACTTATGGACTTGTCTTCATTGAGCAGATCAAGTGTTATGCTATAGGTTTCTCCCTTGACTCTCTTGGTGCTTGTCTTTTTATCAGGGTCAAAGAGCTTAACCCTTTTATAAACTCGTTCTTCAGGATGTATCTTGATCGTCCGATATTCTAAAAGATAGTAGTCATTCATCTTTAACCACATGTCATTAACAAGCGACTCCAGCACATTGAGGTATCTCTTTATCTTCCCTTTTACTTTGAATGCCGAATGGTGCTTCTCAAGTGGTTTTATAATCTGGTCATGTAGTTGCTTTGTAAAGTAGTCTACGGCCTTCTTCGATCTCTCTATGATGTTGTGCAGTTGCTGATCATCTTCTTGGTATGCCGCTATGAGGCTTTTCAATTGTGATTGAAACTTCCGACCCGTGGCACTCAGTATTTTGAATTCTTTATCGATCTCTTGGACAAGTGAATAGACGGTGTCCTCTTCTGGCAGGTTGGTCTCCTCTATCTCTTCGTGCCACAACTCTATATAAGTGAGTAGCTTGTTGAAGTTCCACTGCTCAAGTATTATGATGTCTTCATATTCTGCTTTGGCTTTCGCCAAATGATCCATCGAGAGCTCTACAGCAAGTTGTTCGTTGTAGTATGACTTTATCTTGTTGTCTATGATGATGTTTTCTTTTCGGACGGGAGATGTTAGATATAATCCTTCCATGCTTCTGCACCTACTGAGTGCTACATAAAGTTGTCCCGATGCAAAAGTGTCAGCTATGTCCAAGATCACTTGATCAAATGTGAGCCCCTGGCTCTTGTGTACAGTTACTGCCCATGCGAGCTTTAGTGGATATTGGGTAAAGCTTCCGATATCCTCTTTAAGTACTTTCTTTGTTTTTTTATCTATCGTGTATTTTATGTTTTTCCATTCTACTTTTTCCACTTTGATGTTAGCTCCATCTTCACATGTGACATACAAGTGGTCATCTGACATGGTCGTCACCTGTCCGATCTTGCCATTAAAGTAAAGGCCATCAGGATGATTGCGGATGAACATCACTTGGCTTCCTTTTTTTATAGTGATGAGTTCGTCAACCGGATAAGCAGATTCTGAGAATCTTCCATTTACTTCCGCCTCTAATTTGTAAGCTTCTGTTGTTAATGCTGCGAGCTGTTTGTTGTTGATAGCGAGCGTCTTCGCATTGTGTGTAGAGAGTGTTATGATATTTTTGTGTTCTTCTACATTTTGAACACGACGATTTAATATGGCGAGATCTTCTTCGACTCTGTTGCCTTGCCTGATGTTGTTCAAGATATTGATGAATACTTCATCATCTTGCCTATAGATCTTGGTGAGCTCTATTGTGATTGTCGTTGCTCTCTTCCATACCCAAGAATCAAAAAAGTAGATGCTCTGATAGTAATTAGAAAGTGTTCTAAAAGAGTTCTGATTGACAACAGGAGATAATTGAAATAAGTCTCCTATCACAATCAGTTGAACGCCACCAAATGGTTCACTGCTTTTTCTAATCCTGCATAGCGTTGCGTCTATCGCATCAAGCAGATCGGCACGCACCATACTGATCTCATCGATGACCAGCATCTCTAACTCCAACAAGAGTTGGATTCTTTCTTTTCTTATCTTTTGTGTGGAAGCAAGTCTCTTTCGATTGGTGAATTGATCAGGCTCGACCATATCATCCGTTGGGATAAATCCAGTGGTTGGCAGTTGAAACATGGAGTGTATCGTAACGCCATTAGCATTGATAGCTGCTACGCCAGTTGGAGCAACCACAACAGTTCTTTTCTTGGTCTCAGCGAGAATCTCTTTAAGCAGCGTGGTTTTTCCTGTCCCTGCACGTCCTGTCAAGAAGATATTGGTCCGAGTATGAAGGGCATACTCTTCAGCGATCTGGCTAGTCGTCAATTTCACGTTTGAAAGGTACTAATTTTACGCAGGTGGGTTATTAATTTGTCCTTCTCTGTCTTTTGCTATCTTTCACTTATGAAGATACCTCGATCTAATCAGAATGACTATACCCGCGATATGGCGGCAGAAAGAAGAGCCTTTGTTAAGAAGCAGACTGATTTCGAATTAGAACATGTTGGTCACTATAGCGGCTCTCCCTCGGTGTACAATGGCAATGCTGAGCACTTTATGGGCGTAGCTCAAGTGCCGATCGGTCTCGCTGGTCCGATCTTGATCAATGGAGAACATGCCCAAGGTGACTTCTACATACCACTGGCCACAACAGAAGGTACTTTAGTAGCGAGCTATAACAGAGGCATGAAGCTAACGCGTCTCGCAGGAGGTATTACCACTCATGTGATTGATGATAGTATGAATCGAGCACCAGTATTTGTCTTTGACGATGCAGGGCGAGCGCGTGATTTTGGCTTGTGGATCGATGCCAACTTTGACAAACTCAAAGAACTCGTTGAGGCTACTACCTCCAGAGGTAAATTGATCAGTATCCAACAATTTGCGGCAAGCAAAATAAGATGGTTGAGGTTTAACTATACATGCGGGGATGCAGCTGGTCAAAACATGGTCACTAAAGCGACCCGTGCTGCTACCCAGTGGATCCTATCACAAAAAAGTGAAGGCCTCGAATGGTTCTCCCTTGCAGGGAATCTTGATACAGATAAAAAGCACTCTTATATCAACTACTTACATACCAGAGGAAAGCGAGTCGTTGCAGAGATCACAATCCCTAATCAGATTCTGGCAGATAACTTTAGGACAGATGCAAGTACGCTACACTATCAAAGAAAGATATCCAATGTAGGCGCAATTATGGGAGGTTCTGTAAACAACGGTGCCCATGCAGCTAATGGCTTGACAGCTATGTTTATAGCTACCGGTCAAGATGTAGCCAATATCGCCGAGTCATCAGCGGCTATCGTTCATGCTGAGGAGACAAAGAATGGTGATTACTACTTCTCAGTAACGATACCATCATTGATCATTGCAACATTTGGCGGTGGCACAGGACTACCAACGCAACGAGAATGCCTTGAGATGTTGGATTGTTATGGAGCCAATCGAGTGCACAAGTTAGCTGAGATCATGGCAGCCGTCGTACTTGCTGGTGATCTCTCGCTAAGTGCCGCAGTAATGACAGACGAATGGGTATCCAGTCATGAAAGACTAGGCCGCAATCGCACTTAAAGAGTTCCTATCTATCAGGATCGATGCCGTTTTCTATCTTGGCCATACGTTCCTTGTGCTTGTAGTTTGACTTTAGTCCCCTGTTGATTGCATAACCCGCTATTGCAACTATAGGAATAAGAAAAACAGCTACTTCAGGTCTTGCTATTGCTTTTACTATCTCGTCCATAATTAATGTAAGTTGAGTGACGATATGAAGTTAAGATAATAATCCAGTGTACTTCATGTTCATCGACTAACTCTTGGGAAAACTCGTCTATTCCTTGGGATTTTAAGATGCAGAAACGAAGGCTTTTAGTTCAACTCTTGCGATCAGGTAGTTCCTAAAGTTGAGTGCAAAGTGCTGCATCCGATCTAATTGTTGCTCCGTGAAGTGATTGACTTCTGGATGATAGCTCATATGATTACGTCGGGCATCAGAATCATTGAGCCCCATCATATCCATACTTATGTCATTCATTTCCCAAGGGTGGCTGAGGCCTAAAAAGTGCCCCATCTCATGTACTATAGTTGATTGATCGATGAGTCCAGGATAGGAGATGTATAGTCGATCAAAACTTGGTGATGTTGATTTGTACATTTTATGTTTTGCACTCAGGACTGGTGTAAATCCCAACATAGCGCTATTACCATTATCTGTAGAATATGTATCAAACAGATAGACATTTATAGCTCCTTCGATCTCTATTGGATCAACAAGTGCGTTGACAGAATTTCTTTGACGATCGATATAAGCTTTATGAAGGTCAGGGATGTAGGCATGATTAGGGTCCATGACCATCTGATCCAACTCAAAGACAATTCTGCCTTCAAACTCCTGATTAAGATATTCGATATTTTCTCCTATCCGAACCGTTACTTCTTGATCTACTTCTTCCATCCCCATGAGGTAGAAGTTGAGCTTGAAGACTGGTACCTCAACAAGTGATGTTGTTGGATCGATACTATTCAACGATAGTATCAATGATATGACTATCAATAGAGCTTTCAGGGTGCTAAGATTTAGATCAGTAAATACACTCCAGTTTTCACTGTGTGACAATTATAACTAAGACTATACCCTTATTATTGCTGCGATACTTTCTTTAACGCAATTCGTATTATATAAGGCAGATATTATGCCATCATACTCTTTTTTGATACGTGATGTGGCATCTATCTTGCAAACACGAATAATATTCGCTTGTAAATTTTCATATGTGAGCTCATGTTGTATCAGCTCTTTCACTACTTCTTTGTCAGATATAATATTAACGAGAGAGATATACTTGGTTAGTATAAGTCGTTTGGCTATGTGATAATTAAGTGACGAAGTTTTATAACCAACTACCTGCGGGATCTTAAATAGTGCAACTTCTAGAGAAGCAGTGCCAGATGTACAAATCGCCAAGCTGCTATGGAGTAACAGATTGTAGTAATCATCTTCTGGGATGAGATGGAAGTCACTATGTTCAAGCTCTTTTAATATCTTAGCGATGAGTGGCTTCATATCATTTGCGCAAGCGATACATGCTTGATAGTCTTGAAGGTCTTTTATTGACTCAAGGTAAATGGGCAGCGTTCTTGAGATCTCTGATGATCGACTACCTGGTAGAATAGCGATGATATCTTTTGGAGTCAACTGATGTCTCTCTCGAAAATCTGGATCGGGTTTGTGACGCGAGATCTCATTACAAAATGGATGTCCAAAATATTCTGTTGTTACATTTTTAGATGCAAAGTATGATTGCTCAAATGGAAAAAGTACAATGATCTGATCGCAGTATCTTTTTAATTTTTCAATCCGACTAGGTCGACTCGCCCAGACTTTTGGAGGACTATAAAATGTAACTTTTAGATTTTGACGCTTGGCCCACTTTGCAATCCTAAGATTAAAACTTCCATAGTCAATCAATATGATATGATCGGCCTTGAAGTTGGTGATGTGTTTTTTGCAATCGCTCAGTAGCTTGACAAATCTTGGAATTTGTTTGACAACATCAGTCCAACCCATCAATTTTAACTCTTTGATATCTTGATCTATATCTACGCCTGCATCATGCATAGAACTTCCGCCCCATCCACCTACGGAGTGACCCAAGGTCAGCAACTCACTAGCCAATAGAGCGCCAAGTCTATCTCCTGAGGGTTCGCCGGTTACAATGAAATATCGTGCCATGACAAGCACAAGTTAGTCTAATCTATTCGCCAGTATAGAGATCAGAATAATAAAGCGCAAACCACGCCACTGCCCATAGCATAGTGGCAATCACAACACCGCGTAGAGTCTGATCGGTAAATCTCTGATTATATCTTCTTACCCAATAGATATTACTACAGATGCCGATCAAGGTGATAGTCCTCATCCGTTTGCTCTTCAGTCCTAAGGCTGCACTATCCATAAGTCCAGAGGAGACCATGATATCAAAGATGCCATAGACAACACAAAATCCAAAGATTGGAAACAATAGACCAATCCCTAAACCTATAGGAAGACTGTTTCTTTTAAGTATGTCCATTAATTAGAATTTTCTAATCCCTTTACTGATGCTAACGCAGTGTGATGAGTTAGATCATGCATAGAGGGAACGACTGAAACATAGCCATTATTGAGTGCCCAGATGTCTGTATCTGTTTCTTTAGATTCCAGGATGAACTCTCCAGTCATCCAATAATAAGATTCCCCTCGAGGATCTTTTGATTCTACAAAGTCTTCTGTCCAAGTACCTTCTGCCTGCTTACAAACCTTGATTCCTTTGATATCAGCAAGAGGAAGTGCTGGTATATTGACATTGAGCAACTGAGCATCGCCTAACTTCTTATTTAAAGCATAGTCAATGATTTGTCTGGCAAAATGTCTTGGACCTGAGAAGTCTGCCTCAAAAGAATAATCTAGGTAAGAAAAACCTATCGACGGTATACCTTCTAAGCTTGCCTCCATAGCAGCAGACATCGTCCCACTATATATTATATTGATTGATGCATTGGACCCATGATTGATACCAGATACGCATAAGTCTACCTTGCGATCTTTAAGTATGACACTCTTGGCTAACTTGACACAATCGACTGGAGTGCCTGAGCATTCGTAGGCGTCTATGCCTTCAAAAACATCAACCTTGTTAAGTCGTATAGGAGAGGTTAGTGTGATAGCATGGCCTTGGCCTGACTGAGGAGAATCAGGTGCGATAACAACCACTTCCCCAAACTCTGACGCTACAGATACCAAAGCTTTGATGCCAGGTGCGAACATCCCGTCGTCATTAGTCACTAATATGAGAGGTTTTGACATGTATACTTTATTGATTGTCAGCAAAGGTAGGATTAATAGTAGCTTTTCTTAATTATGTCAGAACTCTCACTAACAATTAATGTTATAGTCATCGTAGATTTGCATTCACTATGAGTAAGAAAGGTTTGTTATTGGTCAATCTAGGTACGCCAGATACACCGACTTGGAATGGTTTGAGGAGATATCTGAGTCAATTTTTAACGGATGGCAGAGTGATAGATATATCTTGGTTGTTTCGTAACATTCTATTTAGAGGTGTTGTGGTACCAATCAGATCAATAAGAGTTGCTAAGCTATATAAGGAGGTTTGGACTGAAGAAGGTTCTCCACTAAAAGTGTATGGCGAGAGAGTTACTGAAGGTGTGCAAGATATACTCGGCGATGACTACGCGGTCCGATTGGCAATGAGGTATCAAAACCCGTCTATCGAAAAAGGATTAGAAGAGTTAGTAAAACAGAACGTATCTGAGATTATAATCTTCCCGATGTTTCCTCAGTATGCCTCTGCCTCGACGGGATCGGTCCATGAGGAGGTGATGCGCATACTCAAGAAAAGGGAGATTATACCGCCAGTCAAATTGATCAATTCTTATTTCGACAACCCTGATATGATCAAGTTATTTGCAGATAATGCCAGAAAGCATGATCTGGAGAAGTACGATCATTGTATCTTCTCCTTTCACGGATTACCGCAGCGATATTTAAAGAAAGAAAGCGACTTCTGTAAGTGCGATGGACAATGTTGTAAAACGATACAACCCGTTAATCAATTCTGCTATTCTGCTCAATGCCACGCTAGCGCATATGCTATAGCGAAGGAGCTAAATATCTCAGCTGATAAAATGACCATTAGCTTTCAATCTCGTTTGGGTCCAGTAGATTGGTTGAAGCCTTACACGGATAAGGTACTGGAAGAACAAGTTGAAAAAGGAAATAAGAAGGTACTTGTTTTTTCTCCTGCCTTTGTTGCAGACTGCCTTGAGACCATCATGGAGATTGGCATAGAGTACAAGGAAGATTTTATAGAAGATGGGGGGGAAGAGTTGTATTATGTTGTTAGTC
>CALIHL010000004.1 GCA_938022935.1 uncultured Saprospiraceae bacterium | reverse complement strand
TTATCCAGTTAGGTTGGATAAATAACATTAGAAAGTGCTAAACCTTGTGGTGGGGCACTTTGCATATAGGGATTGCGTGTCCCGTTAGATATATGTGTTTTTAGTTCGTCGATGGTCATCTTACCACAAGATACAGCGAGCGAACTACCAACGATAAGCCTGACCATACCACGCAAGAATCTATTAGCCGTGATATAATAACTCATATGGTACGCTTCTTTATCTATCAACCACTTACTTTCGTAAATAGTGCAGTCCATTGTTGTTTCTGAACCGTGTAGTTTGCAGAATGAACCAAACTGCTTAGTCGCCTTAATCACCGCTGCGGTTGCATCAAGAAGATCATAATCCAGCTTGTGACCATAATTGACAAATGTGGAGTACTTCGACTTGAAAGGGTTTTTAAAAGTGTGGATGTCGTATATGTAACTTCTCCTTTGAGCATCAAACCGGGCATGAGATGATGCTGACATGGGTGTTAACTTATGAAAAGCGATGGCTGGTCCTAAGATGTGATTAAGCTTATACAAGACATGACTGACTTCATCTAACCCGATGTCTAAGTCCACGTGCGCTATATAATATGTAGCATGTACACCACTGTCAGTACGGCCACAACCGTATATCGTTATCTCTTTCTTAAAGTAGATCTGTAAGGCCTTCTCTATTGCTCCTTGGACAGTTTCAGCATTGGGTTGCTTCTGCCATCCAGAGTAGTCAGTTCCATCGTAAGAGAGCTCAAGAAAATATCGCATATACGGTTAAGATAGCCCCTAAAAAACAAAACCGCTATCAACCTAAATCGATAGCGGGTGCATAAAATGGTACGTTCAATTTTACGCACCGCAAATATAGAATTATTGGTTAGTCCTCATAATTATATAAGCGATCAAGTCCAATTAATACGTTAGTATAACTCAGTTTTGCAAAAAAGCTGACAATACTACCCTAAGCAACCTTGAGTCTGCCCAATTTTGACTTGTTGATTTGTCTCTGAGCATATGCCTTAGTCACCTTAAAAGACTTGGTTTTCTCGTCTGATGGAAGGTCATACATTGCGTCTGTAAGAATCTCCTCACATATAGATCTTAGCCCTCTTGCCCCAAGCTTAAACTCTAATGCTTTTTCGGCTATAAACTCCAATGCTGGCTTTTCAAACTTTAGTTCGATTCCTTCCAACTCGAAGAGTTTAACGTACTGCTTCGTTAGAGCGTTCTTCGGTTCCGATAATATGCGCAACATGGTGTCCTTCGTCAGTGGCTCGAGATACGTGAGTACGGGTAATCTTCCTAATAACTCAGGTATCAATCCAAACTGCTTGATATCTTGATGAATGATATGCCTCAACATTGAAGTATCCTCTATCCTATCTTGATCCTCTGTTCTAAAACCAATCACATGGGTATTGAGTCTTTTTGATATGATTTTATCAATACCACTAAAAGCTCCTCCGCAAATAAAGAGTATGTCCGAAGTATTAACCGGTATCAACTTTTGCTCTGGGTGTTTACGTCCTCCTTGTGGCGGTACATTTACCTCAGTGCCTTCCAACATCTTCAGCAAAGCTTGTTGTACGCCCTCTCCTGATACATCTCTCGTGATCGAAGGGTTATCACTCTTCCTCGCAATCTTATCGATTTCATCGATATAGACGATACCTTTTTGTGCCGCATCAACATTATAATCACAGACTTGAAGTAGTCTACTGAGCATACTTTCCACATCCTCGCCAACATAACCCGCTTCTGTAAATACTGTCGCATCAACTATCGCAAATGGAACATCTAAAAACTTGGCAATTGTCTTAGCAAGAAGCGTCTTGCCTGTACCTGTCTCACCCACAAATAGGATGTTTGACTTTTCCAGCTCAACTTCATCCAACGCTCGGTTGTACTTAAGTCGCTTATAGTGATTGTATACGGCTACTGATAAATACTTCTTAGCATCATCTTGTCCGATCACATACTCATCCAAGTATCCCTTGATATCAGAAGGCTTTATACCTTCTGGTAGAGAAAAAGGGGTCTTATCGTCTGAGAAATCATTCTTGAGCTCTTTGGCTACGATGTCGTTGGCCTGCTCAACGCACGACTCACAGATGTGACCTTCGACACCTGCAATCAATAAAAGAGCATCGCTCTTATCTTTACCGCAGAAAGAACACTTAGGTGTATTTTTAGTACTCATATCGTACGGTCTTAAGCTGACTTCTTACGTGCCAGAACTTCATCGACAAGTCCATAAGCTTTCGCTTCTGCTGACTTCAACCATTTATCTCTATCACAGTCTTTTTCTATCTGATCTACATCTTTACCTGTATGCTCCGCCATGATCTCATAAAGCTCTTGCTTCATGTCCTTGATCAAGTTATAGGAAATCTCCATATCCGAGAACTGCCCTTGCATGCCACCAGATGGCTGGTGTATCATCACTCTACTATGCGGAAGACAACTTCTTTTACCTTTTTTCCCTGCACATAGAAGCACTGCGCCCATAGAAGCTGCCAAACTTGTACAAATAGTATTGACATCCGGAGATACATACTGCATCGTATCATAGATCCCAAGTCCTGCGATCACTGAACCTCCTGGACTATTGATAAACATCTGGATATCCATCTTAGGGTCTGTAGACTCCAAGAATAGGAGTTGAGCTTGAACCACATTTGCTACATAGTCATTAACTGGTACGCCCATAAATATGACGCGATCCATCATCAACCTACTAAACACATCCATACCGACGATATTCATCGGTCTTTCTTCTATAACCTGAGGCGTAAATCCTTCTATATTAGGTATCGTGCTGCCCATGTACTTATCAAGGTGCATAGAGCTCATCCCCATGTGCTTGGTAGCGTACTTCTTAAATTCGTCTTGACTAAACATATTGTTTCTTTCGATCTTATATGGTGATTAATACTTATATCTACCTATAACAGCATAATGCTATGCATTGTTTTGCTGGAGCTCCTCTACTATCTTCTTGTATTCCTCTATTGATACCTCCTTATCCTCAAGTGTTACACTTTCTAAGATGCTATCCAGCACCTTTTCGGCCAACAACTCCTCATATTCTTTCTGTACGGACTCTTGATTTTGCATCATTCTGTCCGCTACATCTTCATAATTGATAGAGTCTAAACCTGCTCCATAGCCATATTGTGCGAACTGAGCTTTAAACTTCCCTATCATAGAAGTTCTGATATCTTCAGCGCTTACATCCAAGCTATCTTTCTTCGTTATCTCCTTCTTGATCAATGTCCATCGGAGGTTCTTAGAGAAGTCAGCATACTCATTCTCGATCTGCTCTGTTGTGAGGTTGTCATTTGCAACTGCCAACCACCTTTTCAGAAATGCGTCAGGAAAAGTCATCTCGTTCTTTTCTATCAGAGACTCCAAGATGTATCTCTTCGTTATGGACTTGCCCTGCTCAGCATAAAACTTCTCAAGATCTTCTCTAAGCTTAGCCTTTGCTGAAGCTTCATCTTTTATCTCTTCGTTACCACCAAAGGCAGTCTTGAAGAACTCTTCATTCACTTCAGCGGGAATCAATCGCTTACTTCCCACTACTTCACTATGAAAAGTATTTCCTACATTTTCAGGTGCTTCTTTTAAAAAGTACTTCCTAACATAGTCCTCTGAAGCATCTTTCTCTATCTCAAAGACATCGATCTGCCCCTTATACCCCTTAGACTTGCCCAGATATTCGTCTTTGTAAGCGTCTGTCATGCGATCTGGCATGATCGTGATCTCTGTTGTGTAAGGCTCTTCATTTTCACTATTGACCTCCGTAATCTGAAGAGATACGATATCCAAAGCGTCTATAGCTTCATCTGTATCTTCTTGCTTTCCCATTCGCTTTCGCAAATCTGAGAACTGTTCATCTACGGTATTATCCTCTATTTTGATCTTATAGTTACTGTGCTTATCTGTAGCATCAGCTCCTTTGACATCAACTTCAGGAGCCATCCCTAAGTCAAACTTAAACTCAAAGTCGCCAAGATTCTTTAGGTCAAAGTCGATCATCTTCTGATCTTCAGAAGATACGGGTCCACCTAATATATCCAGTTCTTTTTCTGTGATTACTTCTTGCAGAGTGGTCTGCACTTTGCGATCGATAACATCAGCGAGCACTGACTTACCGTACATCTTCTTGATAGCGCTTAACGGCACCTTGCCCTTACGGAAGCCTTTGATCTGTGACTTCTGGCTGTACTTTCTTATTTCTTTATCAAACTCTGGCTTGTAATCGGTTGTTTCGATCACTATAGTCAGTTCAGACGACAAATCTCCTTTATCGATAAGCTCTGTCTTCATATTAATCTATCTAAATTAAGAGAAAAAAAAAGCCATTCCCCTGACTCTATTTTACCAGATCGAAATGGCTATGTGGTTAATCTTTTCAGCACGAAAGATGAGTACATGTGATTCAGTCTTTCACTTGGATCAATCTCCCTGTCCCTCTTTTAGGACGCTTAGAGTTTTTCCTGTTGTGCGGGTGGAGGGACTCGAACCCCCAAGCCGTGAAGCACTAGATCCTAAGTCTAGCGTGTCTACCAATTTCACCACACCCGCAGTGCGTTGAGGGCGCAAAGATATATTCTTATATGATATGTGGAAACTATTTTTTGAAAGAATCCAAAGTCTTTTCTTTATCCCAATTTGTTATAACTTAGATTCGGTCTAAGTCTAATTAAGTTATTTATGCCTCATTTTTCAGATACTTACACTGCAGAAGAAGCTGTAGAAGTAAGAGCAGCATATGCAACCTTACTCAAATCTCTGAAACCCAAATTGCAAGGTGAAGACGAAGACAACTTAAATCAAGCCTTCGAACTGGCTTTTGATGCTCATCAGTTCCAGAGAAGGAAATCAGGAGAACCCTATATATTTCATCCAATAGAGGTCGCAAGGATCTGTCATGAGGAGATCGGTTTAGGTCCAACAGCTGTCATCTGTGCCTTGATGCATGATGTCGTAGAAGATACACCAGTCAATCTTGAAGAGATATCAGATCAGTTTGGTTCTAAAATAACACAGATCGTAGATGGCTTGACAAAGCTGGATGGTCTATACAATCTCAGCAATCAGAATGCTGAGAACCTAAAGAAAGTACTTAGTACACTTGTCAACGACGTAAGAGTGGTCCTAATCAAGATGGCCGATCGACTGCATAACTTGAGGACAATAGCTCCGATGCCTCAGCATAAAAAGCTCAAGATAGCCGCAGAGACCATGTTCATCTATGCACCACTGGCTCATAGGTTAGGTATTTATGGTGTCAAGACAGAATTTGAGGATATCTGTATGATGATTACAGATGAGGATAATTACAAACAGCTACGCAAAAAGATACAAGATAACGAAGAACAAAGAGAGAAGTACCTCAAGACATTTTTAGAGCCTCTTGATAATCCAATCACAGAGCTTGGCGTTCCATTTAGAATATTAGCGCGACCGAAAGCGATCTCTTCAATCTGGAACAAGATCAAAACGAAGCATGTAGAGTTTGAGGAGATTTATGATTTGTTTGCAGTTCGCGTTATTGTAAACGTCCCAAGTAATTTAGAAAAATCCATCTGTTGGCAGATCTATAGTGTTATAACAGATCACTATAAACCTATACCTGAAAGATTGAAAGATTGGATCACCAGTCCGAAGGGTAATGGTTATGAGTCGCTTCACACAACAGTCATCGGCCCTGGCGGTCGATATGTCGAGGTCCAGATCCGAAGTGAGCGTATGAATGATATTGCAGAGAGAGGGTTTGCCGCACACTGGAAATATAAAAATGTAAAAAAGAACGACACCGCATATGAGCAATGGTTAGATAACATTAGAAACTTATTAGAAAATCAAAATGGTGATGCTGTAGAGTTTCTTTCTGACTTTAAAACCAATCTCTTTAGTGAAGAGGTCTATGTCTTCACTCCTACTGGTGATATGCGCATTCTACCAAAAGGTGCAACTGCATTGGACTTTGCATTTGACATACACTCAGATGTGGGAGCGCGTGCTACAGCCATCAAAGTCAACAGTAAGTTAGTCCCGATGGGCCACGTCCTTGAAAACGGGGATCAAGTCACGGTTACAACTTCTAAAAACCAAACTCCAACAGAGAACTGGTTAAAGCTTGTTATCACTGGAAAGGCAAGGTCTAAGATCAGATCTTCTATCAATGAGAAAACGAAGCAACTCGCAGATATTGGAAAAGAGTCCCTTGCCAGAAAATTAAAAAATCTAAAAGTTGATTTTGAAAGCAATGCAGACATTGTTGTCACTCATTTCAAATTTAAAAATAGAAAAGAATTATATCTTGCCATCAACAGCGAAGAAGTCAAGCTAAGCGAACTTAACAAGCACTACACTTCTGAGAATGGTGAACTTAAGCCTATAGTAGAAAAGAAACAAGTACAGGAAATCAAAAAAACTGCAGCACCTCTGCCAGGATCATCACGCAAAGAAGTAATGATCAGGATCAATGACGAGCCTGCTGACAACTTTCAATTTGAAATATCTAATTGTTGCAACCCTGTACCGGGAGATCAGATCTTTGCCTTTCTAACTTCTAATGCAGGAATGAAGATCCATAGGATGAGTTGTGCAAACGCATCTAACTTGTTTACTAATTATGGTTACAGAATATTAAAAGCGGAGTGGACTCAAAACTCGAGTCGAGACTTCATGGTCGAGATAAAGATAACGGGTATCGATAGTGGCCCAGGAGTTATACAAACTTTGACAAATGAAATCTCAAATAATCTAAACATTAATATTAGATCGTTTGCCATTGAGGGAGATGAAGGCATATACGAAGGACGATTGAAAATAGTGGTAAAGGATAAAAATCAATTAATACATGTTATGAGAGCCCTAAAAGAGCTTGATAATATCTCTACTGTAGAAAGAATATCCACCTAACGACTAAGTAAGTCATGATAGCAACAACTACTAAACAACTAGAAGATCGCTACGAGCAAGCACGGCTTAAGTTTAAGAACTTCTTAGAAAGCAACAACAATCGCAAGACGCCAGAGCGCTTTGCCATCTTAGAAGAGATCTACCTCAATCAACATCACTTTGATGCAGAAGCTCTGTATATAAAGATGAAGCAAAACGCCTACCGTGTCAGCCGAGCGACCATATACAATACGCTCGAGATACTTGTGGCGTGTGATCTCATCAAGGCTCATCAATTCGGTAATAACAAAACATTGTACGAGCGGTCATACGGATTTGAAGATCATGATCACTTGGTTTGTATCACTTGTAATGAGATTGTGGAGTTTGATGATAAACGGGTTCATGACGTTGTCAAAGACCATAGTCAAGAGCATGGCTTTAAGGTCGAGTATCACTCACTGAACATTTACGGTAAGTGTCAGAAGTGTCATGATCTAAGCTCTATCTCCGTCTAATAAATAGACACATATATTAGTAGTTCTAAATATGTGTAACTACCTTTGGCTATTTAAAACTAACCACTCAGTGATAAGCTGGGATAGATGATAGATATGGCAGTTGATGTACTTATAGGCTTGCAATGGGGAGATGAAGGCAAAGGCAAAATAGTAGACTACTTAGCCGATAGATACGATGCCATTTGCAGATTTCAGGGCGGCCCTAACGCTGGTCATACAATCTATATCAATGGCGAAAAGTTCGTTCTACACACCATCCCTTCAGGTATATTCAGAGAAGGCGTCAAGAATGTCATCGGCAATGGTGTCGTTATCGACCCAATCACACTAAGAAAAGAAATCAAAGGACTGGAAGCACTTGGCGTCGATGTCAGAAGTCGACTTAAGATAGCACGTAAAGCTCACTTGATACTACCATCCCACAGATACCTTGATGCTGCGTCTGAAAAAGCAAAAGGTGATAAGAAGATAGGTTCTACCTTGAGAGGGATCGGTCCAACTTATATGGATAAGACAGGAAGAAACGGATTGAGATTTGGGGATATCGATGGCCCAAACTTCAAAGAAAAATACAACGATCTTAAGGCCAAGCATCAACAGATAGCAAGCATCTACCCTTCTTTTGATTTTGATTGGAATGAAGAACAATGGTTTGAGAGCATCGAGTTCTTAGCTGACTTCGAGCGTGTCAATTGCGAATACTATGTAAACGATATACTAGATAAAGGAGGAAATATACTGGCAGAAGGCGCACAAGGTGTTATGCTTGACATAGACTTTGGTACTTATCCTTTTGTCACTTCTTCTAATACCATCACAGCGGGCGTTTGTACTGGACTGGGCATCGCTCCTTCTAAGATCGGAGAGGTAATCGGTATCAGTAAAGCATACTGTACAAGAGTAGGTGGCGGACCATTTCCATCTGAATTATTTGATGAAAATGGAAAAAAACTTCAAGACCTCGGTCATGAGTTTGGAGCAACAACGGGCAGACCACGACGATGTGGTTGGATCGATCTTGTACAACTCAAATATAGCGTTATGATCAATGGTGTCACACAGATCGCACTGACTAAATCTGACATCATGGACAACTTTGAAGAGATCGTAGTTGTCGATAGATATGAGATCGATGGTGCAGAGTCTAAGGAACTTCCTTATGATCTTTGTGATGAAAATTATAAACCATTGCACAGATCATTTAAAGGATGGAATACTCAATTGACATCTGATAAATACGCAATGCCAGCTGCATTTGTCAAGTACCTAAACTACTTAGAAGAATATGTGAAAGTTCCTATCCCGTTAGTATCGATAGGACCAGAAAGAGAGCAACTAATCGTAAGGTAAGCCTGCTCGATTATCAAACTTAATCTCTTGTCGCCTTCACTATATATTGATAGTCGAGACTACGGTCGTCGGTAGATATATTCTTATATCCAGATTCGGATAGGATATTCTCGAGTTCCAGCAAGCTCACTCGATACTCGACAGGTGGAGCGATGTTGTCAGGTATGCGCTTCATCTTAAAATCTACAATAATCACTTCTCCTTCAGCCTTTATAACTGATCTTAGATTATCTAAGTAAGCCCTTCGGTCATCTATATATCCGATCGTATTGATAATCAGAGCGATGTCAACTTCATCTTCCATTAGATTAGGACTGTCCGCTGTTGCCAAGCGAGTGGTTATCTTCGATTGTTGCAGACTATCTAAGTTGTCACGAAATATCTCAATGAGATTAATCATATCCGCATCAATGTCAACTGCAATCACCTTCTTCGCTTTGTTGATAAGCCTAAACGCAAAGTATCCTGTACCTGCCCCAATATCCGCAATAACCTTGCCTTCAAGATCTCCTAACTGCTCCACCACAAGGGCGGGCTTCTGCCAAGCATATCGACCCTCATCTTTTGCCGGAGCGACTATAGGGCGCTCCTCTTCCTCTGGTTCTGATATAACTTGTATATCTGCAGGGACTTCTGTTACGGGAGATGGTGTATTGTTACATGACCAAAGCAGAAGTAAAAAGCATAATAAAGTAAAGGCTGATCGATTCATCTTAACAAATGTAACGAACGAAAACCTTGAGACGTGAATAGTGATTATAATTCTTTGTAAAGGAGCTCAATTATTTGCTCCATTTGTGCTCTTAATCGACGGTTTGAGTTGTGGCCATTGGCCATAATCGATAAGTAAACATCTTGATTGCCAGCTGTTTTTAATATCCCTGCATAGGCTAAGACATTATTGATAGAACCAGACTTTAGCCATGAATGATCTTGCGCACTATAGTTATTTAAGAAGCGCTTTACACTTCCTTGCTTTCCAGCTTTGGGGATATATGTCTTAAGCACATCAATGCCCTGCTGCTTTCCTTGTTCCCTTAAGAATGAAGTCATAAAGTCTGGACTGATGCGATTCCTGGCTGACAAACCACTTCCATCTTCTATTCTGATGCCTGTAAGATCCAGTCCAAATGATGATAGTTGCGCCTCAAGTTTCTCTCTGCTTCTATCAAAAGATCCTTGTGCCGTTAAACTTGATCCTATGGTTTTGAAGAAGGCATCACAGTACAGATTGTTAGAAGTGTAGTTGGCATATTTAACCATATCGGACAAAGCTGCCGAGCGAAATGTGCCTAATGGATTTATCTTTTCTATTCTTTCATTGGTCGTTCGATATTCATTGACCTTAATAGATGATGTAGTAAGTGCTTGACTGACATGATACGCTGCAAAAAGAGATGGATCTGGTAGCGCACCTTTAATTGTAAACTTACCTGACCCAGGAGGGATGGTTCCTTCGGCCCATCGGATGTGATCATAAGGGTTACCATAGATATAAGCATTATCTCCAGATCCTGCCTTTCCAGTTTTCACCTTGTTAGAGAATCTTAGCCCTGGTACTTCGGGCCTAATGTCCCCGATAGAAGCCTCAACGTTAGCAGTCGCTGATCTTTCAAAGTCTAAGAAGTAAAAGTTCTCGTGAATATTAAACCCCCAAGCACCGGATGCATAGTAATTAGTTAAGTCATCCCACGCCCAACTTGGGTGAACCGCCTGTTCATCAAATATGCTGTTATCAAGCACGACTGCACCATCGATACATGTGATCCCTTTACTCTGTACCCAATCAACGATCTGAGACAAGAAGTCTGCATAACTCACATCACCTTCAGGCTTAGGGCTCCCAAATGATGGATCACCAGAGCCCCTGACAATCAGGTCTCCTTCTAAAGTGCCATCTTGACTGATAGTGCCAACATATCCCACTTGCGTCTCGTATCGATAGTCACTACCCTTTTGATTAATCAAAGAAAGTGTTGTGATCAACTTAAAAGTAGAAGCAGGGATTAACCTTGTTTTAGACTGGTAGTCATACAAAGACTTACCTGACTGGCTCTTAACACTTATGCCAAAGTGAGCATTCTCAGAGTTAGAGTGGTTGATGATATCTGAGATCTTTTGTTGAAGCTGACCTTTTAACTGAATACTCCAGCTAACAAGCAAAGCAGATATTAACAGCCCTATTCTCATCCTTTATTGATAAGCTATGTTGAACAGGGCGTCTCCATTGTGAACTACAGATGCGTTGTTATGGCCTATGATATACCCATTCCTCTTGGCTATTATTCTCTTGGTTCTATCACCATGTGGAGAGTGAATCACACCAAGTTGTTCCCCTTTTGAAACATACGAACCAGACTTTTGAGTCCATGTGAATAAGCCAGCCTCAGATGATCTGACCCAAGCTGTAGACTTGAAGTACTTTGTCTCATGATTGACGGGTGGTGCTTCCGACAACATCTTGAGTGACTTGAGTGCTCTCTTGATTCCTGCAACGCCAAGTTCTATAGAGAAGCCATCTAATCTTACAGACTCTCCTGCCTCATATACGAGTACTGAGATATCCATGAGGTTAGCCGTCTTGCGAAATGACTTAGTGATCCAAGGTTTCTCAATGACATAAGGTGCTCCAAAGCTCTTTGCCAATTCAAGGGCTGTTTTGTCCTTCTTGCTGTATCTGATCTGAGGATAGTTATATCGTTCTGCGCCGCCAGTATGTAGATCTAGAGCTATGTCGACATTGGGTAAGACCTTCTTAGTTAGGACTGATGCCGTCCTTGATGCTAAACTGCCTGTCGACGATCCTGGAAAGCTCCGGTTAACATCCTTCCCATCAGGGACATCACGACTATAATTTATAAAACCGAACACATTGAGTAACGGAATAGCGATGACACTTCCTGCCTCCAATGTTTCTAAGACTTTGTCCTCCAATATCTTTCTGACGATCTGTATACCATTGATCTCATCACCATGTACGCCTCCCATCAATAGGACAGTTGGGCCCGGTTGACTTGCTCGAAATACATGGGTTTGTACATTGATCTTATTGCCCGACGGAAGTCTGCTCACGAAAAGGTCTACTTGTTCGTTCTCTCCAGGACCTATCGCTACCCGATCAATGATTAGGTCTTTATGCTTCATATATTGCTTGGCTTTATTAAGCGCTCCGCAAATTGAATAATTTTTTTGGCAATATCCACCTTAGTCGTTGTTTCTATGCCTTCTAAGCCGGGAGAAGCATTGACTTCAAGCACAAGTGGGCCTCTCTTCGACCTAAGCATATCAACTCCTGCAACTGACAGGTTCAATATCTTAACTGCTTCGAGAGCTACTTGCCTTTCTTCTTCTGATATCTCAGCTATAGCTGCATGTCCACCTCTATGGAGATTAGATCTAAACTCCCCTTCTTGCGCAGATCGCTTCATCGAAGCGACCACCTCTCCCCCGACTACAAAGATCCTGATGTCCTCTCCTGATGACTCCTTGATAAACTCTTGTAATAGCACCTTCTGCTTCAATCCATAAAAGGCCTCCATCATCGACTCCATGGACTTTGCATTGTCCGCCTTCAATACTCCTAGGCCGTGCGTACCACTTTTCAACTTGATGATCTTTGGGAAACTTTCGATCTTATGGTGTAAAAGATGAAACTGGCTGTAGTTATTGACCAACAAGGTCTGGGGTATCGGGATGCCATGCTGTGATAAGATTTGCATACAACTCAACTTATCTCGCGTCCTCAACAATGCTTCTGCATGAAGTATCGTCGATACCCCCATGCTCTCAAACTGTCTGATCACGGCAGATCCATATGAAGTAACCGTGTTACCGATACGTGGTATGATGACATCATAACCTCGCAAGGGTTGCCCATGAACGAAGATGGCATTGCGCTCATTTTCGATCAGAAGGTCACAGTGCATATGATCAACCACCCTGACAAAGTGCTTGCGCCTACGAGCTGCATTAAACAAACTTCTGGTGCTATATAATTCTCCGTTTCGAGAAAGAATGATGATGCGCATATCTATATATAAATCGGTTTAAGTTATCTATTTAGACTCTAATTGCTGCCATTTGTAACTACATTACGTGTATATAAATGATAAAAAAGATAATATCTCTTTTAATTTCTGTTTATGACCATCAAATCTGAAACTCAACCTTCACAACAACTCAATGACAAGAAGGTCATTAGAGCCTGGGCTCTTTTTGATTGGGCCAATTCAGCTTACTCTTTGGTCATATCTACAGCTATTTTTCCGATCTATTTTTTAGCGGTGGCGCCGGATGAGATTGATGTCTTAGGTGCAAGATTTTCGAGCTCTTCCTTCTATTCTTACTCCATAAGTCTGGCCTATATCCTGATTGCTTTGGTGGCCCCAATATTAGGTGGTATAGCAGATGCAGGAAGCAAAAGATTACAATTTCTTAAAATATTTACCACCATCGGAAGCCTTGCCTGCATGGTGTTATTCTTTTTTAGTGATGCTCCATTGGTTTGGTTAGGAACGATGGCATTTATCATTTCCACAATCGGCTATGCTGGAAGTTTGATTTTTTATGATGCTTTCTTGCCATCAATCACAACAAGTGACAGATATGATGCTGTTAGTGCCAAGGGTTATTCGTATGGTTATGTAGGTAGCGTACTTCTATTAGTTACAATACTATTCATTAGTCAGAAGCCAGAACTATTTGGGATGGTAGAAGGAAGTTCACTACCCTTTCGGATTGGCTTTTTGATGGTTGGTGTTTGGTGGATCGGTTGGGCTCAGTATACTTTTAAGCACCTACCTCAGGATAAAGAGTCAGATGGATCTCGCCCATTGTTTAAAGATGGCTATAAAGAGATTCGTTCTGTTATGAACGAGATAAAACAAAAACCGAATCTAAGGCGATTTCTAACTTCATTCTTTTTCTATAGTGCTGGTGTCAATACCATCATCTATCTAGCAACGGTCTTTGCAGAGAAAGAGCTTAACTTTGTTAGCTCAGAACTGATTCTAATTGTTCTAATTTTACAATTAGTAGCAGTTGCGGGTGCTTTGGGTTTTGCAAAATATGCAAAAGCAAAAGGGAGTAAGCAAGCAATCATCGTGATGATCATCATCTGGATGTTTATTTGTGTTGCAGCTTCGTTTGTAACTACAAAAACTGTCTTCTTTGTTCTCGCATTCTTTGTGGGTATTGTACTAGGAGGCATACAGTCCAGCTCAAGGGCGAGCTATACTAAACTAATTGCAAAAGAAGATGAGTATAATTCCTACTTCAGCTTCTATGATTTACTCTTTTATCTATCCATTGTGTTTGGGACATTTGCTTTTGGTTTTGTAGATCACTTGACCAACAACCTAAGATATAGCGTTCTCATACTTGCCTTATTTTTTGTAATCGCCTTGATACTATTCAGAAAAGTCAAGATCATTCATGAGCCCGTTACTTAGTTTCTTCCTGCATAACTTCTTAACATGAATCTTAAAACACTCATCATGAGATTTTGTCTTTTTCTAATTATAGCGATGACTATCAGCTGCAACTCTTATGTCAACCTTCAACTCAATGATCTATCTAAAGGTAGTTGGACTTCTGTAACAAGCGACAATGGCACTTCTGCAAAAGGCCGATCAGAGGCAGCTTTTATAGGGGTTGGCGACAAGATGTATCTTTTGGGTGGGCGCGGCATCCAGCCGGTTAGCATATATGACCCTATACATAACAATTGGAAAACAGGCTCAACAGCACCTATAGGGTTACATCACTTTCAGCCTGTTGTATATGAAAATGAGATATACATCGTCGGGGCGATGACGGGTGAATACCCAGGTGAAATACCAGTAGAAGACATCTATGTGTACAATCCAGAAAGAGATGCATGGCGTACTGAAGGAAAAATACCAAGTAACCGTACAAGAGGAAGCGCTGGCGTTGTCATCGATGACGATATGCTCTATCTCGTTTGTGGTATCAAAGATGGCCATAGAGGAGATCACAAGAAGTGGTTAGACAGTTATAACTTAAAAACAAAAAAATGGACGCAGCTTCCGGATGCGCCTTTGGCTCGGGATCATTTTCAAGCAGCTATAGTAAGAGGCAAGATATATGCTCTTGCAGGTCGGACAACGATATCCGCAGATAATCCATTTAAGCATACAATCGGTACTGTAGATGCCTATGATATAGATGATAATAGTTGGACTACCCTGCCTGAAGAATTACCTACTTGGAGGGCTGGCAGTTTTGTTATGGTTATGGGAGATGAACTAATTGTCTTAGGTGGCGAGTCATTCACTCAAGAGAAAGCGCATAGCGAAGTAGAAGCGCTGAATGTTAATACTAAAAAATGGCGATCACTTCCTCCTTTGCCGATCGGTCGTCATGGTACTGGTATCGTCAATTATAAAGATGAGCTTTACACAGCCTCAGGTGTCGGCAATAGAGGTGGTGGTCCCGAACTTTCCGATCTATGGAAGTTTGAATATTAGAATCGACAGCTAATCTACCAACTCATAACAACCCAGATCAGGCGTTTCGGAGTTTCTCATTACGCCAAGAATATCAATTGCTAACTCTGGCAGAAAGACGCCTTGATTATTAGCAACACCCATCGTATCCAAGCGATAGTCATTGTCAATCTCAGAGATAAAAACAGGTTCATCTTGATGTTCTAAACAATTGTTACAAGATGACTCTGGATAAAACTGCTTGGCCTCTTCTACTTTGATCAATGTGTTTTCAAAGTTCAAACTAAACAGCTCTTCGTCCATACCTTCGGCCGCATCGTTGATATCCAACTCATCATCGTTGGATCCCATGATAATGCTATTTATAAAATCGACGTCAAGCGGATTGGTATTGACTGCTGAGCACTCATCGTTAAGACAAGTGAAGTTGTCCATGTATATCGCAGTTGATTGATTCTGATAGTTAGCAATCGTGCAATGTCTAAATCTGTAATCGCCTCCATATAACATAGCGATGCTTTGAGGTCCAGTACTATGTATCAGAGAGTTGTCTGCTTTTATACTGGCATGAATCCCGATGAGTCCAATGTTAGACGAGTTTGCGATGGTCACTCCGTTAAGATTTGCGGAAGCGGCACTATCTAATCTGATTCCGACTGCGCTGTTACGGATCACTGTATGTTCTAACCTATGACCCGTACTTTCAGATAAGAATCTGATACCAGCCCACTGTCCTTTCACATCATCAAAACCCGATTCAAGCCTATCTCCCTGAAAGACTACTGGACGATCCGGCGTTCCTTCTGTCGTCAATCGAGCATCCCCTAAGAAGAAGAGACCGCCATCATTAAAAATGGCTCCATCTTGTCGAGCAAGACCACCATGAAAATATATTTGCGCACCAGCGGGAATCACCAAATCACAACTATCGATAAATATCAAACCATAGACGACATAAGGTCTGGGGTCATCCCATACGACATTGCCATTGTTACAGTTTAGAGATATGAGTCGCCCCTGGGCATCCTTAGAAGGAAAGTAGTTAGCGTTCTGTCCCCAAGCTTCTAAAGTGACTACCTTCTGCCTTGCTCCAGACTCTATGATTAGCTCTTCATTGAGTATAAAAGGGCTTACCGAAACTGGCTGGTCCGGATCGACTGTAACCTCAACAAAGAGGTAGAGGCTGTCCCCTGCTAAGATAGGTATCTCTTGAACCGAGCTGCCTGGTGATCCATCTACATTAAGTCTGAACATACTTTGGCTACCTGAGGCCAATCGAATCGAGCTGATATTGATGTTCTGCTCACTCGGATTCCTAACAATGATAGACCGAGTCGCAGAACCAACTGTGGTGAAAACGGTATCAAAAGTCAATGTATCCAGCGATGTTTCGAAAGCTACATCGACGTTAGACTCGAAAGTTTCTTCGAAGCAAGAACTTAAGGTCGAACTAAAAGCAATGATTAAGACAAACAACCCTATTAGTGAGGCGTTTCCCTGCTTAATGAGCTTATATTTGTGGTCTTCAAGGCTTTCTAAGTGATCTGTCATAAGTATGCGTAATCAGACGCGAATATAGTACTTACGTCTGCATAACTAACGAAGCTTATGAGCGAGGATATATGCAAGAAGACAAGTTAAATTTTCCTATCGTTGACGTTATCATACCTGCCTACAATGAAGAAGGGTCGATAGGCAATGTAGTGCATGATATCCCCAAAGATGTCGTCCGCCATATCATCGTCGGCAACAACGGAAGTACTGATAAGACGAAGGAGGTCGCCCTATCTGAAGGTGCCATCGTCGTGGACGAACCGAAGTCAGGATATGGCAGTGCTTGCCTTGCTGGGATGAACTATATCCAAGGTTTGGAAGAGAAGCCAGATGTGGTCGCTTTCATCGATGGTGACTACTCTGATTACCCTGAGCAGATCACACTTTTGCTTTCGCAAATAGAACAAGGGCATGACATGGTCATAGGATCTAGGGCGCTCGGGGATCTAGAAAAAGGCTCTATGACGCCGCCACAAATATTTGGCAATTGGCTGGCTACTAATCTGATCAGACTGATATACAAATATGAGTTTACGGACCTAGGACCTTTCCGAGCCATCAAGTACGATAAGTTATTAGAACTCAGTATGTCCGACCCTGACTTTGGTTGGACAGTAGAGATGCAAGTTAAAGCGGCCAAGATGGGCATGAAGTGTACCGAAGTAGCCGTTGACTATAGAAGAAGAATAGGAGTATCTAAAGTATCAGGTACCATAAAAGGAACCATCCTTGCTGGACACAAGATACTTTGGACCATATTTAAAATGATATAATGATATTGATTGCGTTAGAAGAGCTGGGTAGATCGTTTGGAGCAGTGGCGGCCAGTATCACACTTGTGATATACTGCGTGGGATTGATGGCAATAACCATCTACTGTCTCCTTCAGTTTCAATTACTGTACTACTACAAGACCAAGAAGAACGGCTACACACTTAAACTTCAAGGTACGAGTGAGGACAAAGCGAACTTACCACTAGTGACCATACAGCTCCCCATTTTTAATGAACGGTATGTCGTCCAACGACTCCTTACATCTATCACGGCTTTGGATTATCCAAAAAATAAAATGGAAATCCAGGTATTAGATGATTCTACAGATGACACTGTAGAGATCACCGCCAAAGAAGTTGAAAAATACAGTGCTCAGGGATTTGACATAAAGCACATCACCAGAAAAGATAGAACCGGATATAAAGCTGGTGCACTCAAAAGCGCTACGACATTTGCCAGTGGAGAGTTCATAGCCATCTTTGATGCTGACTTTCTTCCCGAGCAAGACTTTTTAAGAAGAACACTAAAGCACTTCGCCGATCCTAAGATTGGAGTTGTTCAGACGAGGTGGGAACACCTCAATCAGAATTACTCCTTATTGACAAGAGTGCAAGCCTTCCAGCTCAATGTTCACTTTACAATTGAACAATTGGGTAGAAAGGTGGGTAATCTCTTATTACAATTCAATGGTACTGCTGGCGTATGGCGCAAAGAGACAATAAGGGATGCAGGTGGCTGGGAAGCAGATACGCTAACAGAAGACTTGGATCTTAGTTATCGAGCACAACTCAAGGGATGGAAGATAGCATACCTTGAAGATGTGACTTCGCCGGCTGAGCTACCTTCTGAGATCAATGGTTTAAAATCTCAACAATTTCGCTGGATGAAAGGTGGTGCAGAAACTGCAAAGAAAGTGTTGCCTCAAGTCTGGAAAAGCTCCTTGACTTTTAGACAGAAGATACATGCATCTACTCACCTGTTAGGGTCAACCGTTTTCCTTGCGGTGTTCGCTATAGGTATATTTAGTGTGCCACTTGCGATAGCTTTAAAGCCAATGGGTTACGATGCGGATATATTTACTTTCTTTTTGGTGGGCCTGATCAGTATAGTACTTATCTATTATGTAGCTAATGTAGAAGTAGCTTGGTCGCAAGAGAATAGATTCAAGATGATATTCAAGTTTCTATTTTTATTTCCAATCTTCCTTGCCTTGTCGATGGGGCTTTCGTTTCACAATTCAATCGCTGTGATCCAAGGTTATATAGGTAAGAAATCACCCTTTGTTAGAACACCAAAGTTTGATGTTAGAGGCCTCGGAGATCAGATTGCAAAAAAGAAGTATTTCAGCACATCATTTAGCAAGACCATCCTTTGGGAAGGATTTTTTGCAGTTTACTTTCTTGCTGGTTTAGTATGGGGTATTATTTGCCAAGAGCCTACCTTTGTATTGATGCACCTCTTACTCGCTATTGGATACGGGTTGATCTTTTTCTTCTCTATTAAAAATGCATTCATCAAGTGAGTGGGTTCCATCCTTTAAAGGATGGTGTTATCTCCATCATTTGGCTGGCGGCCATAATTGCTTTGGCTTGGGCGCCTCAGCAAGAAGACTTTCATATTATTGGCCCTCTAGTCGCAGTAGGTTTTGGCGCTTATTGGTATTTGGCCATAGTTAGAAAAACGGTTCAATTAAAATGGCTACTCGGATTAGCGATCATCGCAAGAATAGCCTTAGTAGGAAACTTCCCTAACCTCTCAGATGATGTATATAGATTCATCTGGGATGGACACGCTTGGCATGCCGGGCTCCACCCTTTTGCACACTTACCTAAAGATATAATTGGGGCTTCTGCATCTCTGAGTCAAGAGCTCTTTGATCAGCTCAATTCTCAAGGCTATTTTTCTATTTATCCGCCGTTAGCACAATTGATATTTTGGATCGCTACTTCAATCGAAGGCGCTACGTTGCATACTTCTGCTGTCATCATGAAGGCGTTTCATTGTGTCTTTGACATTGGGGCGATCTTTCTAATCTATAAGCTACTACCAAAGTTTAACTTAGAGAAAAAGTGGTTACTGCTGTATGCGCTCAACCCTCTGATCATCATAGAGTTGATCGCCAATCTTCATCATGAAGGAATTGTGATCTTTTTCATCATGTTCTGTTTTCTACTTTTAAAAAGTGAGAAGATAGCATTGGCGGGAGTCGCAATGGCAAGTGCTATTGCCACCAAGATCTTACCTATTCTATTTTGTCCGTTGATCTTCTTTTATTTGAAAGGAACGAAGCGATGGGTTTTTACATGTGTAACCTTTGTATCGACAGTGATCCTATTCATACCGCTTATACAGGATGTATCCATTATCACTAACATCCTTGAGAGTGCAGATCTGTATCTCAGGAAGTTCGAGTTTAACGGAGGACTATATTACTTATATAGAGCCTTCGGTCAAGCTATCTATGGATACAATACGATCCATACGCTTGGGCCATTGTTGATGGGCACTTCAGCTTTCCTAATTTTATACATTGCCACCTTACCATTGTATAAAAAAGTTACATCTGATGACTTGCCTATACTGATGATGATGACTTATGCGAGTTATGTTCTACTATCTATAACAATACATCCGTGGTATGTTGCACTGCTTATACCACTATGCTTATTAACTCCATATAGGTCTCCTATCCTATGGTCTGGGCTTATCTTGATGACCTATATCAACTACAACTTTGATGTCTATAGAGAGCAACTTTGGGTAGTCGCGATAGAGTATATCCTTGTCTACGGTTATATCATCTATGAGGTCAAGCAGAATGGATGGCCTATTGCACAGCTTAAGAAAGCTTAGTTAACACCAATTTATTGGTGTTTCACTCTCTATTCGGGTATATCTGCCCAGTCTAAATCTTTTTAGGAAAATCTTAAAGACTGCTTAACTCTTATTAACAAGCCCGTTGAGTCTTAATAGAAAGCATCAAGAAGTGTCTAAAGAGACATGTATACCAATAGGATAAAGGTTTTTCAGTAGGTATCGGCTTGCAAAGTCGATTGCACTTAGCCGTCATTGCAAAGGTAGTGGCGGCTTTTGTGTTTTCAAAGGTACCTAGTAGAAACCCTTGTCTTTTAGCTTACAGTAGTGGTATTTAACTGATCTTCAAGCAAGTCAACATCAGTTTTACGATTGCGATACCAGATATATCCTATGATCGCAACCAAGAGATATGGCATCATCAACATATAGAGTATCCCAGTATTAAGTCCTTGGCCTGCTGTACCACCGTGATCAAGGTTAGACTCTGCCGCCATCTTACACATAGGACACTGAGCAGACGCTTCAATTACAGCGAATATGATCAATACTGAAACTGCAAGTATAACTTTAGTGAATTTCATGATTCAAAGATAAGTGATTGATAGATCTCCTTTTGGAAGAGAAACGCTCAAGTAACAAAGTAGAATATCTCTATATAACTTCATTACTTATAGCAAGGGCTTAAGAACATATACAAGACTGGTCCTGTGATCGCCACATATAACCAAAGCGGGAATACCCACTTTGCCATCTTCCTATGCTTGTCGAACTGATTGGTATATGCTCTTATAAAAGTGAAGAGGATAAAAGGCAAAATAACTGCAGCTAAGACAATATGAGTGATCAGTAAGAAGAAGTACACATACCTGATCGCTCCTACTCCACAGTATAAAGTCTCTGGCGTAGTGATGTGGTAGACCACATATCCCAACAAGAAAAGTACACTACCGATCATAGCAGAAGTTGTAAACTTTCTATGTGCTTTAGCATTGCCTCTCTTTATCGCCACAAGGGCGATAATCAACAAGATTGCTACAATACCATTAAGTGTTGAATATACCGCTGGCAGAAAGCTAAAGTCGATACCCAAATCAATCTTTTTCGGTTGTCGCATACCTACCACAAGCAAGAACACTATTCCTGATAAAATCCAAGCCCACCTATTGAGCTTCTTTGCTAATGCTAAATTTGGAGGAACTACTTGCATACTCATCTTACAATGTATCTCTTAAAAGTGTTATTTCTCTTTTGGTTGGAACTGGGATCACCACTGACAAGTGTCTCATTATATCACTGCCCACATCTTTTGAATAAGGATAAACCGCTCTTACAACATTGGAGGTATCTAAAAGTAGAAATTGATAGTCAGAAGTGGCCGTAGCATCTACCGACTTAAAGTCAATCTTATCAACTCTTTCTAGTGAAGGCTCACTGGAGAATGAAACAATATCAAATCGATCTCTATCAACTATACGCTCATCTATGGCATCTAAGACCTTAAGCTCTCCTGAGAGGTTACTACTGGGAAAGTGAAGGAGACGAGCATTTCCCTTAAAGGGATCTTGTTCATCGATATAATCACGTAGCTCAGCTGAAATCTCCTTTTCTTTTAGTTGATCTATCGATTCTAATCTATAGTCAAATCCTTTTTTCAAATAAACATATGAGACAGCTGGAGCGATAACCAGCATAAATAATACCGCGAAGCTTACGAAAGCTTTGCGTGTTATACCTACTTTATTGGGTGGTCCTTGATCAGTCACTTTATATAATTAGAATCAAAACTGTACTCCATAAAAAAAGGCGGAAGACCCGCCTTTTGTTTATTGTATATCTGATTTTTTTATCTCGTAGATCATCCCTGTTGTCTGTGGCTGGTTAGCGATCTCTTCGCTATTCTTGTTATCGATGAGTTGTCTGCGACTATTCCAATCACTTCCTTCATACAAGAAGGCAACAACGCCCCAAACTAATAAAAACATAGGAAGCAACACAGACTTAACCAGTCCAGGTACTTCGTACTTCATGTGCATGAATTCGTAGATGATCAAGTAGGCTTTTACAGCGCTAAATAAGATCATTACACCTCCCATTATCCATACGGGAACTTCTATACCTTCAATAATATAACCTTTGCCAAGAAGAGCAAATCCTACTTCTACAATAGTGATTACTGCTAAGATCGTAATAATCTTAACTGCTACTTTCTTTCCTGTTTCGTAATCGTGAGCCATTATTATAAGTTGTTAAAATCTGAATTATAGTAAATAGAATACCAAGAAAACAAATACCCAGACGAGATCGACAAAGTGCCAATACAGGCCTATCTTTTCTACCATCTCGTAACCGTTGCGTCTCTTCTCATAAAGTCCTGACATTACATTCACCAATATGATAATTAAGAATACAACTCCCGAGAATACGTGAAACCCGTGAAACCCCGTGATACAAAAGAACAAAGCTCCAAAGGCTCGAGGCCCAAAGGCCTGTTCTTTAATTGTTCCGGCTTCAGGACCATCAGTTACCTCGTACTTCAGATTATGCCATTCTCCATCGTGCTTATGTACCAGGTATGAATCCCCAGGTTCAAAAGTATCTCCAGCATTGATGCCATGATCATCTCCAGCCAAGTAAGTGCCTGACTCTACATGCGTTCCAAAAGGATTAGTATGGTAAGAAACGTTTTCTTCTATTATCAGGTTGTTCCACTCCCATGCTTGACATCCTAAGAAGCCTAAACCTCCGATGACCGTCAAGACCATCCAAAAAGTTACTCCTCGCTGGTTTTCTTGATGCCCTTCTTGTACTGCTCTTACCATTGTAAAAGAACTGGCCAAAAGAATAAAGGTCATCACTGTAACAAATACAAGTGGCATGTTGTGACCACCAAATGGGAAAGTACTAAATACAAAATCAGGTACAGGCCAAGAAGGGCTACTCATCCTCAATGCTCCGTAAGCAATCAAGAATCCCGAAAATGTAAATGCATCTGAAAGTAGAAAGTACCACATCATCAACTTTCCATAGCTCGCCTTGAATGGTCTTGAAGCACCATCCCACGAACCATCAGCATCATGATGAGTTCCTACTTCCTTATGTTCTAAAGTATCTACTGACATAGTTAGTTATCTGCTGATATATAAGAAGATCAAAAGATAGACCCACAACAGATCGACAAAATGCCAGTATGTTAGTGTCAAATCAAAATTGATCTTTCGCTTTTCTGTAATCTTGAACTTACGTGTATATGCTATCAAGAGTCCAACAACCATCGCCGCAAGACCTCCTATGATATGCAATGCATGAATACCAGTAAGAACATATATAAATGACCCTGAAGGGTTTCCTTTCAAATCAATACCATTGTTAAACAGTGCTATCCATCCTTGATACTGTAGCACGAGAAATGCAATACCTAAGACGAAACTCACTAGCAAGAGATTCTTATATCGAGCTTCCTTCCCTGCCACGTATGACTTAAAAGAAGTGTGTAACACCAAACTCGAAATCAACAATACAATCGTACTGACAAAGAAGATGCTGGGCAGTTCAAACTCCAGCCAGTTGCCTGCGGAGCGTCTCACTATGTATGCCGAAGTAAAGGCTCCAAACATCATCGTGATACTCGCCATAGCGATCCACAAAGCGAACTTTAGAGGATGTATCTTATTAGTTGTTCTATTATAACGTGATGCCACTGCTTCCATCTTTAGATTTTGTCAATGATTAAAACCAACATTACAATTGGAATGTATAATAGAGAACTGAACATCAACTTCTTTGCTGATGCAATATCAAACTCTTTGTAAAACTTGATCGCATACCACAGGTAGGTCAATCCAAGTACAACCATCAACACGGTCGCTATCATACCGATAAGTCCTTGGACCCCCATCACAATACCAATCGCTATCAAAACTGCAGCATAAGCTATAGAGCTTGTAGCAATACCATGATCTGCTTGGCCTTCTGATGTAGGCACAAAATTGAAACCAGCGTTTTTATAATCTTCAAATCCCAAAAAGCCGATGGCCCAAAAGTGCGGATATTGCCAAGCAAACTGAATCGCAAACAAAGCAATCGCTAACCATGTCATAGTACCTGTAAAGGCTACAACACCAATCAACATGGGCATCGCTCCTGCTATAGCGCCTACAAATACCGCAGCGCTTGAATATCTTTTTAGTGGCGTATATATGAAAGCATATGTTACAAAAGCCAACATACCTAAGAAGGCTGTCAACACATTGAATACTGCAAGTGCAGTAATGCCCAGCATACATAAGAAGCCCGCAAACATCACACCATGCGACATAGTCATGCGACCTGAAGCAATAGGACGACCTTTTGTTCTGGTCATCAAGATGTCATAGTCCTTTTCTAATACTTGATTTAAGGCATTGGAAGCACCTGCTACACCGAAGCCACCAATGGCAAGTAAGAGTAAATCAATACCTGTGAATGACAATCCTGATGCTATGAGATATGAAGCCAGCGCCGTAAAAACTACCAGGCTTGTCAACCTCATTTTAATGAGCATCAAGTAGTCACCAACTGTATCAGCAACAACTTGCTTAAGTGTTATATGTTTAGCTACAGATCTGCTCATCAATGATGAAGTTCTTCAGCTTTTTCTTTATCTGATAATGGCACAATCTGAGGGATAAAGTCGTTGCCATCTTTACCATAGTCATAAGCCCATCTGTGCACTGAGGGTATATTACCTTCCCAGTTACCATGACCCGCCTCGATCGGAGTTGTCCACTCCAATGTCGTCGCTTCCCAAGGGTTCTTAGTCGTTTGCTTTCTTCCTTTGTTTTGACTCCAGAAGAAGTTAATTATAAACAAGACCTGAGCGGCAAATACTATGATGGCAGCAATCGTGATAAACTGGTTCATCGTTGTGAACTGTCCAAATGCTTCAAAACCATCGAATCTGTAATATCTTCTTGGTACACCTGCCATACCGATATAATGCATCGGCCAGAATATAGCGTATGCTCCAATCATGGTTATCCAAAAGTGGAGCTTACCTAATGTCTCGTTCATGAATCTACCAAACATCTTAGGGTACCAATGGTAAATCCCAGCGAACATACCAAACATCGCTGCAACCCCCATCACTATGTGGAAGTGAGCTACTACGAAGTAAGTATCGTGCATCTGTATATCAATTGCAGAGTTACCTAAGAATATACCTGTTAGTCCTCCAGAGATAAACATCGACACAAACCCGATCGCAAAAAGCATCGGGGTGTTGAGCCGTATATTTCCGCCCCAGAGCGTGGTTATCCAGTTAAATACTTTGACGGCAGATGGTACCGCAATGATCAAAGTGAAGATCACGAAGAAGTTAGAAATGAATGGGTTAACACCTGACATAAACATGTGGTGAGCCCAAACAATGAAACTTAAGAATGCAATCGCTAAGATCGAATAGACCATCGCTTTATAACCAAAGATCGGCTTACGAGCATGAACTGAAAGTACTTCAGATACAATCCCCATGGCCGGTAGAATAATAATGTAAACTTCTGGGTGTCCTAAGAACCAGAATAAGTGTTGATATAATATCGGGCTACCACCGACAAAGTCCAATGCTTGACCTTGTACAAAGATGTCACTCAGGTAGAAGCTCGTACCCAATCCTCTATCAAACATCAATAAGAAGAAACCCGATACCAATACTGGAAAAGACAAAAGACCGATAATCGCTGTTACCAAAAATGCCCAGATTGTCAATGGCATTCTCCAAAGAGTCATACCTTTTGTTCTGAGGTTAAGAACAGTAGTTATATAGTTGATTCCTCCCAGCAGTACCGAGACTACAAAGAGTGTAAGACTGACAAGCCATAAAGTCATCCCTGCTCCTGAGCCCGAGGAGGCTTGGGGCAATGCGCTCAGCGGAGGATAGGCTGTCCAACCTCCCGAGAACGGACCAGTACTTAAGAATAGTGAGTAAAACATCACAACACCTGAAAGGAAGAAGAACCAATATGATAACATATTGAGGAATGGCGATGCCATATCTCTTGCTCCTAGTTGAAGAGGAATCAATAGGTTACTAAAAGTACCACTCAAGCCTGCTGTCAATACAAAGAATACGATGATCGTACCGTGCATCGTAACAAGGGCATAATAGAACTGAGGATCTAAGGTCCCCATACCTGTTGCCTCATCCATTAATATCCATCTTCCGATCAATGGCTTTAACCAAGCAAAGTTCTCTGCTGGAAAACCCAATTGCAATCTGAATATCAATGACATAGCACCACCGATGAATGCCCAGAACATACCCGTTATCAAAAATTGACGGGCGATGATCTTATGATCCATACTAAAGATATACTTGAAGATGAAGCTTGTCTGATACTTATCTCCTTCATGATGCTCATGAAAATGATCATCAAATCCTTGCTTCTCTATTAGCTCTTCTTCGTTATACTTTACTATCTCAGCCATCTACCTACTATTTAAAAATTTTGAGAAATGATGCGCATTTCGATTCTGCGGTTATTCTGTCTTCCCTCAGCAGTCTCATTAGTATCTGCGGGATTTTGTGATCCATAGCCTGCAGTTCTTAACCTGCTTGCTGCTATACCATTACTCGTTAAGTAAGTGTAAATAGCATTGGCTCTGGCTTCTGACAATAACTGATTTGCTTGCGCATCACCAGTGTTGTCAGTATGACCAGAGATTTCAACAGAGATATCGTTGTAATCTGTCAATAGCTTCTTCACACTTGCTAATTCAAAATTAGAATCATCTTCAAGTGTAGCAGAGCCAGTGGCAAAGAATACATTTTTCAATCTTATTGAAGTTTCTGAAGGATCGTCGAGTATGAGTGCAGACTCGAAGTCAGTAGTTAGTTCTTGTTCTCTTTCCGCTGCTTCATAAGCCAAGAGTCTTCCGTAAGGATCAGCTTCAGTACCGCGGATATTAGTTTTATAGAAAGAATTCTGAGTAGTCAACCACTCGGCGTACTCTTCTTCTGAGACGATCTTTACGACCTTCTTCATACTGTAGTGTCCCTTACCACAAAGCTCGGCACATGCCAGCTCATAGTTAAACTCTTCCCATCTCTGAGGACCTGTTGGGTCTTCAGCATCGTATGGCACCTGCCACTCAGGGTAAGAACTTAATCTTTCTCTATACTCTTCTGTAGTTGTAATCGGTGTAAAGATGAAGTAAGTAGGAAGACCTGGAATAGCATCCATCTTCACTCTAAAGTGCGGTAGATAGAAGTTGTGCAATACATCTTTTGCAGTTATACGCACTCTTACCTTTTTGCCTACTGGTAGTACCAATTCATCAGCGATGAAGTCATCTATGTTTTTAGGATCAGTCCAATCTTGTCCAAGTGTATTGGTAGCTGGATCGATCAACTTGAAGTGCTTGGTTCCTAACTTTCCATCAGCACCAGGATATCTTAATGTCCATAAGAACTGTTCCCCAGTCGCTTCCACTTCTATGTATTCCTCATCTGCATCTACATCAGGCATAATTTCATTCCAAGCTACAAGACCTTGGGTTACGAGTATCACCATGACCACTGCTGGAACTGCCGTCCAAATGATCTCAAGTCGAGTACTATGCGCAAAGAACTTCCCTACGTTACCTTTCTTTTGTCGATATTTATATGCGAACCAAAACAGAGCGATATGTGTCAATATGAATACTATCCCCGTAAAAAACAATGTCATATCAAACAAACTATCTATCTCTCCACCATGTGCAGATGCAGCTTCATGAGGACCATAACCCAACATCATATCTTTGTAGTAGATAGCGGAGACAACAGATCCTACTAAAAAGACTACCATAAAAACCATCAGCCAGACAGCTTGGTTATTATTGCTTCTTTGCTCAACTTCTTCTACCCCTCTAATCTTGGCAGTAAGTTCAGATACCTTGCCTATCTGGACCACGATGATCCCGATCAAGAGTATAATTCCTACAATTAATAAACCTATCATGAGATTATACCTTTATACGTGATGATGTAAACTTTCCGATAAATAAGGATCGTTCTTTGCTATCAAACTTGCCTTACTTAAGTGTGTGTAAAACACATATAAAAACAAACACAAGAATCCGATCATTGTTCCAATTTCTAAGAAGCCCGGCATACTAAAACCTGCTTCAAAAGTTGATGCTGCGCCATGAGCCAGATCAGCACCATGACCTGTTGCTGCTTCCGCATGATGGCCAACTTCGGCTGCACCATGTCCTGCTGCTTCATGCCCATGGTCACCTCCGTGACTATGTCCGCCTAACTCATGAGCTGTATGCAACGCACCTGGCTTAATCATTAAGAAGAAGTCCATCCAGTGTCCGAAGATTACTATCAAGCCAACTGTAATTAATGAACCAAACTTTCTCTTAGTATCATTTCTCATCAAAATGAAAAATGGTACTAAAAAGTTGATTGCCAGATTAGCGTAAAACAAAACAGGGTATTCATCTTGACGGGTATTAAAATAGACAGTCTCTTCACCATTATTAGAATACCAGATCAACATATATTGTGAGAACCATAAGTAGGTCCAGAATATCGAAAATGCAAACATGAACTTTCCAAGATCATGAAAGTGCTCTAAAGAAAGATTAGGATAATATCCATTGGACTTTAGCCAGATCAAGATTAGAATGGTCATGGCGATCATAGAAACGAAAAGGCTCGCTCCTGCATACCATGCGAATAGTGTACTATACCAATGCGCATCGATACTCATCACCCACTGCCAGATCACAAGCGCACTTGAAAATCCCACAATCGGTAAGAAGCTTGCTGTCCACTTTCTTGTTTTCATATGATGACTAAAGTCCTTCACACCACCCATAGCATCCTCAGTCAATGACAACCCTCTCATCTTTCTTGTAAAGAAGTACCAAACTCCTATAAACGCTATACTTACGAGGTACCATCCTTTATTTAGGAAAGTTGACTTATGTTCTAATATTTTGTCTGTCTCCACTGAAGCAGGATCTGCCCAATGATACAGATGGTGCCAACCAAAGACAAGACCAACCGCTACTATTGCCATGAGGATAAAGCCAACTCCAAGGAATAGGCCCATAGCCTCCCATACTCTCTTAAACTGTACATGCCATCCTGCCCATGCGGTATTGCAAACAGCGTAAAAGAAAATCGCCATCAATGCGATACCTGTAAAGAAAACAGAGTTGTGCAAGAAGTTAGTCCAGAATCTCATGTGATGATCAGTGCCATCCATGAACCATGTAAGAGCTAAGCAAATCGCACCAATAACCATCCCTCCTAAAAGAAGAGTTCTTTGCTTACTTGGTATGCTATAATTTGTCATTTATAAATCTTCTTCTCTTATTATAAATTAATGGTGGTCTTCTTCGTGATGATCATCATCATGGCCGTGGTCATCACCTTCCGTATCATGGCTATGGTTATCATCTGAGTCATGCCCATCATGATCACTTCCATCAGTGTGGTGGTGACCTCCTATATCTTCCATCGCCACTTCAACTTTATGCGCTATGCCAGCTGGCTTATCAACCGCATTTAGTGTGTTGACCACTTGGTTATATTCTAATTTGAGTTCTTTGGCTTGTAATGATCTTATGTAGTGGATCACTTGCCATCTCTCTTCATAAGAGAGTTTATCCTTATAAGCTCCCATCACATTCTTACCGTACTCGATAGCATGATAGAATCTACCGTTAGATGATTCTATAAACTCTGGAAGTAAGAAGTTAGCTGGTTGCACTGGGTAAGGACTACCGTCACGAGCCAAGTGTCCTGCTCCATCACCTTTGTTACCATGGCAGATACCACAGTAGATCTCATACAAGTCTTTAGCTTCTGTCAATCCTGCATCTGTGATTGGATATGGATTATTGATTAACTCAGCTGTCGCTCTTAATCTCTCATCATCCGTATCACCATAATAATATGGTACTGCTCCATTAGCTGCAAATGGAATTCCCGCATCAGATACTTGAGCGCCACCTGCATATCCACGAGGGATCGTGCCTTCGACCGGTTTTCTTGGCTTAGCATATGCGTAATACTCATCTTCACTACCCCATGTATTAGGATAGTAATAGTTGTAGTGATTAGCCTCATATGCTAGTGAGTGTCCCATGTCTGGCATGTATTCGCTACCGGTGGTATTGCCACCTGGCTGCTGACATGCAAAGAACATAGCTACAACTATGTAGAGCGCTATATATCTTATATTTCCTTTGATATCCATCATCGTATTGATAATTAAATATTCTTTTTCTCAACTAATGTGGCACCAGTCTTTTCAAAGAATGACTTGGCACTCCCTTCTTCTACACTGTGTGTATCAAAGGCTATACAAAACTTGTCATCCGATATTCTATCATGGAGTATCGGATTCTGGACGCCTGGTCCCTGACCATTGATTATATAAAAAGTGACTGTCATACCTACTGCTGCAAAAAGTACAGTCAACTCAAATGTAATCGGTATAAAAGCTGGTACAGACCAATATGGTTTACCACCAAATATGATCGGCCAATCCTTTGTAAATATCCATGTCATACCCAAGAATGCCGTCAACGTACCCAATGCTCCGTATATGAAACCTGCGATGTGCAATCTTGACTCTTCTAATCCTAAAATAGGATCTAAACCATGGACTGGAAATGGACTGTATACATCGTATATATCCATGTGGTCATGTGTAGCTGAAGATACTGCAGAAAGCAAGTCCTGCTCATCATCGTACAATCCAAAAATTATTTCTTTTCCTAACTCTCTCATGGCTTAGTGATGTTCTGCGTGAGCATGATGATCAGTTACATATTCTTTTCCGTGCTCTACAGCATCTTTATAATCTCCCATCACCTGTTCGTGATGTTCTGTATTAGGTCTTAAGTATTGATCTCCCGCAGACTTCAAGATAGACTTCACTTCCGCGATCGCAACCACCGGTGCCACTCTCGTAAATAAGAGGAACAGTGTAAAGAACAATCCAAATGTTCCCACAAAAATCCCGATCTCTACCCAAGTAGGCACATAGTAACTCCAACTTGATGGCAAGTAGTCACGAGCCAGTGTAGTTGCAATAATCACGAAGCGCTCAAACCACATACCGATGTTGATAAAGATTGACATAAAGAATGTCCACCATAAGCTTCTTCTGATCTTCTTTGACCAGAACACTTGTGGTGAAACGACATTGCAAAACATCATCCCGAAGTAAGACCAGTAGTAAGGACCAAAAGCACGGTTGAAAAACGCAAACTGCTCATAGATATATCCTGAGTACCAAGCGATAAATAGCTCAGTCAAATATGCAACTCCAACGATAGTACCCGTCACAAGGATGACCTTATTCATCGACTCGATGTGCCCTATAGTTATGTACTCTTGAAGTTTCAACACCTTTCTTGTGATCAACATCAATGTCTGCACCATCGCAAACCCTGAGAATACCGCTCCTGCAACAAAGTACGGAGGGAATATAGTCGTGTGCCATCCAGGTATAACTGAAGTGGCGAAATCAAAACTTACAATCGTGTGTACAGAAAGTACAAGTGGTGTCGCAAGACCTGCCAATACTAATGAGAGTGCTTCCCATCTCTGCCAGTGCTTTGCTGACCCTGTCCAACCAAAACTTAAGAAAGTATATACTCTCTTTCTGATCCCAGTCGCTCTGTCTCTTATTGTTGCAAAATCAGGAACCAACCCAGTGTACCAGAATAAAACTGATACAGTCAGATATGTACTAATCGCAAATACATCCCAAAGCAGTGGTGAGTTAAAGTTAGGCCATAGTGACCCTCTTGTATTAGGATAAGGGAAGATGAAAATCGCTAACCAAACTCTACCCATGTGTATCACAGGAAACAATCCAGCACACATCACGGCAAAGATCGTCATGGCCTCGGCAGCTCTGTTCACACCAGTTCTCCACTTCTGTCTAAACAGTAAGAGAATCGCCGATATCAAAGTTCCTGCGTGACCGATACCGATCCACCACACAAAGTTGGTGATATCCCAACCCCATCCGATGGTTCTGTTTAAGTCCCATACTCCGATACCATGCCATATCGTCCAAAGGATACAAAATATCCCAAAGAGCAAAACATGTATAGATATCAGAAAACAAGTCCACCAAAGTTTCCCTGGCGACTCTTCCGTAGATCTAACAAGATCAACGGTAATATCGTGATACGACTTGGAACCATCAATTAATGGCTCTCTTAATGGACTAACTGTTGCACTCATATTAGCGAACTGCTTTTATACTTCTAGTGACTCATCTCTGTTGTGCACCTTCATGGTGTACCGTACAGATGATCTCACATTAATTTCTTCTAATACTATCATGTTAAGCGGTGACTCAAACTTGTGAGCCAGCTCTCCTTCTTTATTGTTGGTATCACCAAATGTGATCGCTCCAGTAGGACAAGCTGTTTGACAAGCTGTCTTCACATCGAAGTCATTCAAGCCCCTCTTCTCTGTCTTTGCAGTCAGCTTACCTTGCTGTATACGCTGTACACAGAAGCTACACTTCTCTATCACCCCTCTTGTTCTAACTGTCACGTCTGGATTAAGAACCATACGTGTTAAGTTGTCTGCACCAAACGGTACTTCTTCATTGTTGACCTTCACCTGATTAGCTGGGAACAAGTCACCTGTTGTATAATCTAACCAGTTGAATCTTCTCACTTTGTAAGGACAGTTGTTCGCACAATATCTTGTACCGATACATCTGTTATAAGTCATCTGATTGAGACCTTCTGAACTGTGGTTTGTTGCGTTTACTGGACAAACGTTCTCACATGGAGCATTATCACAGTGCTGACACATCATCGGTTGATAGACAACATTAGGGTTGTTGACATCACCATAGTAGTATCTATCTATGCGTAACCAAGCCATCTCTTGATGACGGGCTACTTGCTTCTTACCTACAACTGGGATGTTGTTCTCAGCCATACATGATACTGTACAAGCCCCGCAACCAGTACACGCATTAAGATCTACGTGCATGCCCCAGTGATGTCCTTGGCTATACTTTTCAGCCACATACTCGTTATAAGGATATAGGGTCTCTGCATTTAGTCCTTCATGGTGCTCACGCTCATGGATCAAGTCTTCTACAGACTTCTCAAGATCATCCACATGACTATGTCTTATGATTGATCTATCTGTCAGTGAGCCTTGGAAACCTGAGAAAATGTTACCATATCCCGGTGCAAGAGTCGTTTCATCTGCATTGATCGTCTCACCTGCTGCATTAGGTGCTGTAACACCCATTGTATGGTGGTACTGAACTGCACTATAATGTTCTTCTTCTCCTTTTTTGTTGGATAAGGACACATTAGCAGAGCTATAATTCGCTCTACCGTCAACAAGAGAGATAGACTCGTTGACATCTACTCCGATGCCTGTCGCACAAGCACCTCCTGCCGTTCTTCCGTATCCTATAGCTATAGAAACCGTGCCTGGCATCTGACCAAACTGCTGGATAGCTGGTACTCTGTACGTCTTACCATCAACCGTTACGTCTACAAGATCACCGTCTATAAGACCATTGAGCCCTTTGAACTTTCTTACTCCATCAAAGTCTACTGGTACTGCGAGATAGTTACCCCATGCGCATCTTGACACTGGGTCTGGCATCTCTTGTAACCAAGGATTATTGCTATACTGGCCGTTACCGATGGCAATTGGCTCAGTGAATTGTATTTCTAAATCACTTCCAGATGGCTTAGTGATTCTTCCCATTGCTGATGTAGCATCAACATTTGCGGAAGCGATATCTACTAACGAACCGCTGTTGCCATGATATACACCATCATGAAGCGCCTTGTCCCAGAATGACTGAAAGCTCAAGAAGTCAGAGTTGGCATGATAGCCAGACCATTGTGATCTCAAATAATCATAGTAAGGCTGCTCTGCGTTAGCGTCAAGTGCTGTACTTCCAGCCCAGACCAACATAGAGTGACCTCCTTGTCTTGTATCAAACAATGGTGATATAGTAGGCTGAATCAATGAGATATGACCTCTCTTTGGTTCTGCGTCACCCCAACTTTCAAGATTGTGGTGTATCGGTGCGATGATGTTACAAGTATTAGTCGTCTCGTCATTGGTATATGATAATCCAATCTTGTTGGCTACACCTTCGATAGCTTCTTTTAAGCCAGCGATACCACTGTATTCGTATACTGGATTACAATTATTGAAGATCACAGTATCGACACGACCTGCTTGGATATCTGCTACCAGATCGACGAGCTCTTTCTCATCTCCTTGTCTCTGTAGTGATGCGCTATCAAAGCTGATTGTATTGCCATAGTTGCCCAGGCTTACGTTAAGTGCATTGACGATCTCTTGCTCCGCAGCATTGTTACTACCGCTGATGATCAATGAACTTCCTTTGCTACTTTTCAACTGATTGGCCAGTTGCTTGAGTGCTTTTTCTGCATTGGCATTAAGACCTGCTGATCTTGAGCCTGTGCCCATCACTTGCTGATACAAGTAAGCGATCGCTGCGCCTTGCTCAGATGGTTTTACTAAGATTCTATTGTCAGCGTTAGAGCCAGACATAGACATCTGTGATTCTACCTGTACGTGCTTAGACATTTTTGCGCCTTTCACGTTTTTGATCTTTCTTCCTTGGGCATAATCATGAGCAAACTCAATCGGAGAGATCCAAGTGCCTAAGAAGTCAGCATTGAAGCTGACGATGTGTGTTGCTTTATCAAAGTGATAGTTAGGTATCACTCTATCGCCAAATGATTTTTCATTTGCCTCGAGCATAGCTGCAGATGATACTGGATCATAAGTAACCACTTTCGCTGATGGATACTTTGCAGTAAATGCTGCCACTGCTGATTTTTCAGTTGGGCTAAGAATGGTATTAGTCACCACTCTGATGCCTCTTGCAGAAGCTAACTTAGATGTAATCGAACGATCAAGATCAGACCATTCTACTTTCTCACCATCTACAGTTGGGTGCTTGATTCTGTTGACATCATACAACGATAAAACAGAGGCTTGGGCTCTTGCAGATGTACCACCTTTAGTGACACCTGAAAGGTTGTTACCTTCTATTTTTATGGGACGGCCTTCTCGCGTTTTGACTAGGATAGAGCAGTAATCTCCTCCATCTACAAATGATGAAGCATAGTAGTTAGCAACGCCAGGAACGATCTCGTCTGGTTTTACTACGTATGGTATAGCTCTCTTGACAGGGATATCACAACCCGCCGCCATGGTAGCAGCGCCTAGACCAAAACCCATCATTTTCAAGAAATCTCTTCTGTTTCCGCCAACTTGCTCCGCTACTTCGCGCTCGCCAAGGGCCTCAATAATAGAAGGACTCTGAACTTCATTCTGAGCATCACGTAGGAATTCTTCATCTCTTGTGAGATCTTTCTCTCCTATCCAGATACCGCTAAACTTTGTACTCATCTATAGTGATGTATGATTATTAGTAATGACATTTTTGGCACTCTAAGCCTCCGATATCCTCTACTGTAACTTTTTCTTTTTCTCCTCCAGACAACTGCTCATGGTAAGCTTCATAGCTTGCATAGTATTCGTTATCCTCGAACTTAACTTCGGTCTTTCTGTGACAGTTGATACACCAGCCCATACTCAATGGAGCGTGCTGCTTCACAACTTCCATAGCTTCTACCTTACCATGACAAGTCTGACACTCCACCTCTCCCACAGTCACATGTTGTGCATGATTGAAGTATACATGATCCGGTAGGTTATGGATTCTGATCCATTCGATGGGACCAGCGATCGTCTTCTTTTGATCATTAGTAAGTGAGTTGACAATACCTTCCCACTGTGCATCGACAGTCTTCTTACCTTTCTTATCTAAGGCGGTCAGACTATTGTCTGCCAAATATGTATCGCTTATCCACTTTGTATATATATCTTTTATGTCATCTCTTTCTAACTCCTCATAGTTTTCTATGTACTTGTCAGTAGTCGGATCGAAACCAACAGAAGCATAAATCTTTGTAAGCTCTGCCGTACCAAACTCTGACCCATTCTTAATGGCAGAGTGACAATTCATACAAGTATTAGCTGCTGGTATAACTGAGTGCTTAGATCTTCTTGCACCATCATGGCAATACTGACAATCTATCTCATTGATACCTGCGTGTGTCTCGTGCGAAAACTTGATCGGCTGCTCAGGTGCATAGTTTTGTTGTCTACCCAAATTGATTGCGTTGGAAACAGTGTTATAACCACCAATCACGATCAAGGCAAATATCAAGAATGAAACATTTCTCTTTGAGAATACCTGCTTGAGCAATGGTTGTTGAGCAACCGTTCTACCCTCTTTACTCGCTACAACTCTGTCAAGACTTCCTATTGTTCTTGTCAATATCAGTGCGAGTGCACCTAAGACACCAAAGAGGATCCAATAAAGCCAAGATAGATTAGACTCCTTCTTGACTTCTTGAGTAGGTCCGGCAGCACCTCCTGCTGTAGCTGGCCCAGCAAGCTGAGCATCGATATAAAGTAGTATTGATGCAATATCATCATCGGTAAGATTAGGGAAAGCTGTCATAACTGACCTTGCATTCTCTTCGAATACCTCGATCGCACGTGGATGCTTCACGTTGTAGATCATGTTCGGACTATTTCTTATCCATCCATACAAATCTTCGAGTGGATAGTCTCCCCATCTTTCTTGAGCACCACCCAAAGCAGGACCAGTCGACTTCGTCTTCATATCCTTGGCGTGACAAGACGCACAATAGTTACGGAAGATGGTCTTACCTGCGTCAGCACTTGGCTGAGCTAAAAGCGTAGTTGTAAAGAAAAGAAGGGCTAAGAAAGAAAATGGCTTCAATAAGCGTACTATCATTTTTTCCCTGTTACAGATATTATTTGTGGCCATATGGCCTAAATTTCGACGCAAAAGTACTCTTAGCATGATATATATTACAATAATCCCAAGGGGCTATTATTATTAAGATTTAATACAAATAACTAGATCGACACAGCCGCTTTTATATGTGGATGTGGATCATAATCAAGAACTTCAAAATCCTCAAAAACAAAGTCTTCTATGTTCTTCACGTCGGGGTTGATCTTCATAGTAGGCAAGGCTCTTGGCATCCTCTGAAGCTGCGTCTTTGCTTGCTCTATATGATTATTATATAGATGAACATCTCCAAATGAATGTATAAAGTCTCCTAGCTTTAAATCACACACTTGAGCGATCATCATCGTCAACAATGCGTAAGAAGCAATATTAAAAGGTACGCCTAAGAAAGTATCAGCTGATCGTTGGTATAGCTGACAAGACAGCTTGCCATCAGCTACATAAAACTGAAACAAGCAATGACAAGGCATTAATGCCATGTCTGGAAGCTCTGGGACATTCCAAGCACTGATGATGATTCTTCGCGAGTTAGGATTAGTCTTGAGCGTATCGATCACTTCTGTGAGTTGATCATACAGCTTACCGTCTACCCCTTCCCATCTTCTCCACTGTTTGCCGTAGACAGGACCAAGATCTCCTTGCTCATCTGCCCACTCATCCCAGATTCTCACTTTATGCTCTTGGAGGTATGCGACGTTAGTATCTCCTTTGATAAACCAAAGCAGCTCATGTATGATAGAACGTAAATGAAGTTTCTTAGTAGTCAGCATCGGGAAGCCCTTGCTGAGATCAAAGCGCATCTGATACCCAAAACAACTGATCGTACCTGTCCCAGTGCGATCGCCTTTTTGTACTCCGTTGGTGAGTATATGATCTAAAAGATCCAGGTATTGGCGCATGCTTTAACTTGAAGCGCTAATATGAGGATTAATTATCATATAAATAGAGAGCTAAAGCAAAAAATGCGGTGTAATTGATTCATGTTATTGGCGTAAGGTCTCTGAGATTAACCAAATAAGTCATGACGGGCTTTTCGTGAGAATTAACTAACTTGAGGGAGGTCAACCTTTATACGGTGAAAATCGTCTATATCGTACTCTCGTGTATCATATGTCTCAGCGTAAGTGCTCAGCAAACGGAAAGGAGCTGTGGTACAAGACATATACCCGTCAATGCTGAACCGATACACGAGACCTTTTCATCCTTAAACAGGGACAACATAGAAATCCCCGTTGTCTTTCATATCCTTTACTCAAACGAAGATCAAGATCTATCAGAAGAACTCATCTTGTCTCAGATAGAAGTCATCAACAGAGACTACAATCAGAAGGACCCTTTGGTCAAACGACTTCCTGGCAAGTTCGACAAGAAGGTGTCCACTCCAGGCATTTCATTTTGTCTGGCAAGCGTGGATCCATTTGGCAATAGCACCGATGGCATCATCAGAGTCAATACTTCGATGAACAACATAGCTAATGCGGATCAGCAAGTCAATGGAGAGCGAGTCATCAAAAGCTCTGAGCTCGGAGGCAGTTCAGCTTGGGACCATGAACTCTATCTCAACATCTGGATAGGCGCACGAAATGATGATATCACTGGTGATGCGACATTCCCAGATGATCCAGAAGAGACAGAAACAGATGGAATCGTACTTGATTACAATGTGGTTGGTTTTAGACCAGAAGTAGAAGGGCGTTTTAACCTGGGCAGAACGCTCACTCATGAGATAGCCCATTATCTCAATGTATACCATCCATATGGTGCAGAGACTGGATGCTTCAATGATGATGACTTAGTAGAAGATACCCCCAACCAGTTTGGACCATACTATGGCAAGTGCGATGAAGAAGTATCATCATGTGGTAGCCAAGACATGGATACTAACTTCATGAACTTTAGAGACGATGATTGTCTATTCTACTTTACAGAAGGACAAGTGGATCGCATGATGCAGACACTCTTCTCTACACGTTATAAATTGATAAGTTCGCAGACCTGCAGTGACGCCAGGCCTACCCCATCTGATCCGCTGAAGTTTGCCCCGATACTAACGCTTACACAAGGGATCGAGATCCCTTTAGATATCTTATCTAATCAAGAGTATAAGCTGCATCTTTATGATACTGCAGGAAGAAAAGTATGGCAAACAGATTCTAATCTAGAGCATAGATACTCAATATCAAATCTTGGCTTGGGTTCTAATATCTACATTCTCATTTTAGAAATAGAAGATGAGGCCTTCTCGCGAAAGGTTTTTATAAATTAAGAACGTTGACTAATCAGGGCTTTTAGCAATAGACTTAGACAGTACTATTTCAATATCAGATAACAAATAATGAGCCCAATGACTTACGAACTCATACTTAATGAACTCTTGTGATTTCTTCAGTGTCTCTGGTATCTCATCTTTTCTTGTTAAATCACTCATCGTCTTCTCTAAATCTTTAGTTACTCACTGTTGATTAGTAAGTATTTTTATAATCTTATGGAGCGCATCTGCTCGATTCGTAGCACCTATTTTTCTCAGTAGATTTCTAATATGAAATTTCACAGTTGCCTTTGAGATATGTCTAGCTGCACTGATCTGATCGTTAGTACGGCCTTTCATGATATCTGTCAACATCTCAAACTCTCTTGATGACACATCCTCTAAAGCTAAGCTATTAACTTTTTCTAAGGAGATTGCCAACTTATCTAACTCGACACTATGTTTATAGAGTGCGATTTCAATGGCAGCCCTTAAATCATAATTATCAAATGGCTTAACAATATAGCCGTAAGGCAGTGTCTTTTTTGCCCGATCTAAAGTATCCATATCCGCAAGTGCCGTTACAAATATCAAAGGTGTCCTTTTATTATGCAAGACTGAAGTTGCTATATCAATACCATCTTTTGCACCGTCAATGTTGATATCACAAAGTATCAAATCACAGCTATGAATCTGAAGATAATTAAAGGCTTCTTCACTCGAGTGTTTTATACCTGAAACATCATAACCCATTTTAGAAACACGTCGCGCAATATCATGCGCAACAACAGCTTCATCCTCAATAATTAGAATATTGACGTTAGACACTATAATCTTTTTATGGGTACGATAGTAAATATAATCAAATATAATTCAACTCATCTTTAAACAACCTAACCCTAGGGATAGGTTGTTTAAAGAGCCTCATAGTCGAGCGGATAAAACCTATCCCCAGGGTTAGGTTGAAAAAGCAGAAGGTTTTTCAATTTTGCCAATATCAACAATAAAATAACACAGCATGATCCTCAAAAAGTTTATTTCCGGCAGAGAAAAGGAAATCCTAAGGCTAGTAGCGTATGAGCACACTACAAAAGAGATAGCCAATCAATTATACATATCAACACATACGGTAATATCACATCGAAAGAATCTAATGATAAAGCTAAATGCTAAAAACACAGCAGGGCTTGTAAGAAAAGGTTATGAGACTGGAGTATTGGCATTACCTGATTCATATTAAACAACTCACTCATTAATACAAATAAAATGGAACTAAAATTCACCTTAAAAGGAGCTTTACGCCTATCGATCATCCTAATTTTTATGGGTTGCGTAGTACAAGAAGCACTCAGTCAAGAAATACAGGTCAGAGGAAGAGATGGCATCTTACCTTGGGTTGATATTTCAGATGGAGACACTACTCCAAGAGACGCAGATGGGACTGACTTTGATACTCATAATACTGTTGGAGGATCGAACAACAACCCCTTTCAGATTAGAAATAGAGATGGTAGTACTCTTACAATTTCATCTATAACTGTTTCTCCGAGCACTCACTATACTGTCACAAATATTCCAACGAGTGTACCTGGAAACTCTAACAGAACCTTCAATATTACATTTGACCCTACATCAGCAGGAACAAAGAATGCGACAGTAACTATAATTAACAATGATCCAGATGGTGGTGAAGGAACTTTCACATTTGCCATCACAGGTATTGGCGTTGACAACTCCCCAGAAATTAAATTACAAGGTCGTGACGGATCACTTCCATGGACAGAAATCGTTGATGGCGACACTACTCCAAGAGATGCAGATGGTACTGACTTTGATACTCATGATGTAATTGGTGGATCGAATACTAATCCATTCAGAATTCAAAATTTAGGTGGGACTGTTCTTAACATCTCATCCATTACAGACAACTCAACCCACTTCTCCGTTTCTAGCATACCTAACAATGTAGATCCAGGACAAAATGAAACGTTTAACGTAACTTTTAATCCAACGACTGCGGGTACTAAAACCGCAACCATTACTATTATAAATAATGATCCAGATGGTGGAGAGAGCACATTTACATTCAGAGTTACTGGCATAGGCAGAGACAATCAACAAGAAATCAACATAAGAGGAAGAGATGGCATACTTCCTTGGGTTAGTATAATAGATGGAGATAACTCCCCGCGGGATGCTGATGGTACTGATTTTGACATCCACGATGTCTCCGGTGGGCTCAATGACAATCCTTTCCAAATTCAAAATTCAGGCGACCAAACGCTTGCCATATCATCCATAAGTGTATCCAATGGGTCTAACTTTAGTATAGTCGGATCAACTCCTTCTTCGGTAGCGCCAAATAGCAACCAACAATTTATAGTACGTTTTAATCCTAGTTCTATTGGTGTACATACTGCAGTTGTCACAATCAACAATAATGATCCAGACGGAAATGAAAACATATATACATTTTCTGTGAGAGGAGAAGGTAGAGATAACCTTCAAGAAATTGAAGTACAAGGAAGAGACGGCGTATTACCATATGTAGAAATCATAGATGGGGACAATACCCCCAGAGACGCAGACGGTACCGATTTTGACGGAAGAAATGTCTCTGGTGCTTCTAATTCAAATACTTTTAGAATAAGAAATCTTGGAGATGCAACTCTCGTTATAAACAGTATAAGTGTATCCAATCCAAGCAATTATAATATTTCCAGTATACCAACTTCGGTTGCAGGAAATAGTAATGCAACCTTTACTGTCACCTTTAATCCATCAACAATAGGAACACAAAACGCTGTCGTCACCATCAACAACAACGACCCAGATGGAGGAGAAAACATCTTTACTTTTGCCATAACAGGAGTCGGTTTAGATAATCTTCAAGAAATTAAAGTTCAGGGAAGAGATGGCATTCTCCCTTGGGTCGAAATAAACAATAATGACACATCACCTCGAGATGCCGATGGTACTGACTTTGACAATCACAATGTAACTGGCGGGAGCAATACAAATCCTTTTAGAATAATAAATGAGGGAAATGCCCCATTGGCTATATCTTCTATTGAATTAGATGACGACACACATTTTACTCTTACTAACATTCCTACTTCTGTGCCAGCTAATGATTCTAGAATATTCAATGTGACATTTGACCCAACTAGTATTGGATCAAAAACAACTAATATTAATATTATAAACGACGACCCTGATGGAGATGAAGATAAATACACCTATACCATAACAGGAGTCGGTGTAGACAATACTCCTGAAATTCAAATTAGAGGCCGTGATGGCTTGTTGCCATGGAATGAAATAGTGGATGGTGATACAACACCTCGGGATGCCGATGGTACTGATTTTGATAATCGCGACGTAATTGGAGGATCAAATACTAATCCATTTCAAATAAGAAACCTAGGAGACGCCGTGCTTAATGTAGCCAAGGTGTCAATTTCTCCAGAAACACATTTCACAATTTCTTCACAACCAGATGGAAGTGTATCCTCAGGCAAGAGCACAACATTTGAGGTAACTTTTAATCCAGCCTCGTCTGGAACTCATAATGCAGTTGTCACAGTCGAAAGTGATGACCCAACTGGTGATGAGGATACCTATACATTCACCGTAACAGGTAATGGGATAGACAATCAACCTGAAATAGAGATTCAAGGTCGTGATGGCATTCTCCCTTGGACAAGTATCTCAGATGGTGATACATCACCTAGAGATGCGGATGGAACTGACTTCGATTCTCACGACGTCTTCGGAGGGTCTAATAACAATCCTTTCAGAATTAGAAACACAGGTGATGCTACATTAAATATCTCTTCTATAACAGTGTCTAACGGATCCAACTTTAGTATAGTTGGCTCAACCCCAACCTCTATCCCTGCAGGTAGTAATGAAACCTTTACGATTAGATTCGATCCTAACTCAATAGGCACTCAGAATGCAACAGTTACCATAAACAATAACGATCCGGATAGTGAGGAGAGTGTCTATACTTTTCTGATTACAGGTGTCGGGCTTGACAATCTTCAAGAAATCAAAGTTCAAGGTCGTGATGGAGTGTTAGCCTGGACAGAAATCAATGATGGTGACTCTAATCCTAGGGATGCGGATGGAACTGATTTTGACAATCGCAATGTAATTGGTGCACAAAATGATAATCCTTTTAGAATTCTGAACGAAGGTGATGTCACACTTAATATTAGTTCGATTTCAGTATCCAATGGATCAAACTTTAGCGTCATAGGTACTATGCCTACAAGTGTTGCACCCAATAGTGCCGAGACCTTTACTGTAAGGTTTAATCCAAGTTCTGCTGGCATTAAGAATGCCCAAGTAACGATTAATAATAATGATCCTGACGGTGGTGAAAACACTTTTACATTTGCTGTCACAGGCATAGGTATAGATAACGAGCAAGAAATAAAAGTGCAAGGGCGGGATGGCATTTTACCTTGGACTGAGATAACAGATGCAGACACAACACCTCGCGATGCAGACGGAACTGACTTTGACACTCATAACATTGTTGGCGGAAGTAATACAAATCCTTTTAGAATTAGAAATCTTGGTGATGCACCATTGCTCATCACTTCTATAACTGTTTCCCCTTCGACTCATTTTTCATTGAGCTCTATCCCTTCATCTGTTGCAGCTAATGGTTCAGAAATTTTTGAAATCATTTTTGACCCAACCTCCGTTGGTATACATACTGCGACCGTCACTATCAACAATAATGATCCCGACGGAAATGAAGATGTTTTTACTTTTAGAATTGTAGGTGAAGGAATTGAAAATCAACCAGAGATCAAACTGCAGGGACGTAATGGAATTCTACCTTGGGTAGAAATCGGTGATGGGTCGAACACACCACGTGATGCGGACGGTACGGACTTCGATAATCGAAATGTCCTCAATGGTAGCAATACAAATCAATTTAGAATTCATAATACAGGAAATGCAAATTTGGTTATCTCATCCATTACAGTTAGTCCTAATAGTGATTTTACAGTTGCTAATGTCCCTGTAAATGTGACAACTTTTGGATTTTTTGATATCATATTTGATCCAACAAGCCCAGGCATCAAAAATGCGACAGTGACCATCATCAACAACGATCCAACTGGAGGAGAAAGCACTTTCACCTTTGATATTACAGGTGTTGGATTAGCTGAGGATCCAGATATATTTATTCAAGGAAGAGATGGTATCCTTCCTTGGACAATGATCCAAGATGGCGATACTACACCAAGAGATGCAGATGGTACTGACTTTGATAGAAGAGCTGAAGTAGGAGGCGCTAACACCAATCCATTCAGAATAAGGAACACAGGTAATCAAACTTTAGTGATCAGTTCTATAACAGTCTCTCCAAGTACAGACTTCGTAATTACAGATATACCTGATGTAGTTGCTGCTAACTCCAATAGCATTTTCAGGGTTACCTTCAACCCATCCTCTGTTGGAACAAAGAATGCTACTGTTACTATACTCAGCAATGACCCCGCCCCCGGACAAAGCAGTTACACCTTTGCAATAGTGGGCATAGGTGAATCTAGCAATATCCCGGATAGTGATGGAGATGGCGTCAATGATAATGTAGATGTTTGCCAAGGATTTGATGATAATGTTGATGTTAATGCTAATGGAATACCTGATGGATGCGATGATAGCTGTCCTCAGTCACTTTCTTTAACGTCTACTATTGATGGTAGTTCTATACAAAACTATATCGCAGAACTTCAAGTTGAATTAAATTCAGTTGTAGCATCTCCTGCTGCCATATTATTGTCTGCCGATGTAATACAAATGGAGCCAGGAGCCCAGATAGACAATGGTGCTCAATTGACTGTCACAAATACAGGTTGTTCAAGCGGAAATTAAAGCAAAATAGAATCCCATATTCTGAATTAATCAAAGAGGCTGGTCTATAGATCGGCTTCTTTTCTTTATTGCGGAATAATATGACTTAGCCTTAAAAAGAAATATTATCTTAATACCTAATCTGCACATCCAATGAAATACTTATTGATATTTTTTGCCCTTCTTCTCTCATCTGTAAAATTAAATGCTCAATTAATTCATTCAGAAATTGACTCTTTATTAAATGAAGCAATAACAGTTGTAATAGACGACATCCCAAAGGCAAAAAATATCGTCGATACTGCCTTATCAAAAGCGACAAAACATGATTATAAAGATGGGATCAAGTTAGTCACACTTGCAAAAGCGATAATTAAGAAATACCAAGGCGAGAATCAAGAAGCAATTAAGCTTAGTAATGAGTTTCTCAGCAATGCCGACACGACAGATCTTCTAAACTTGGGTAGAGCCTATATCAACCTCTCTAAGGCGAATGAATCCATGGACAATGACATAGAAGCCTTGGAACAGGCTCAGAATGCACTTGCCAACTTTAAGAGAATAAAAAACATCCCAGGCATTGCTGCTTGTTACACTCAAATAGCTATAAACTATAGGAAGCAAAATAGATATCAGGATGCAAGGGACACATATCAAAAAGGCATCAAACTTTATGAGAGCGAAGAGCTGCTTCCTTTAACTGCGGACTTATATGGCAATATTGGCAATACTTATGGTTGGGAAGAAAAATATGACAAGGCTGAGGAATACTTCAGGAAAGCCCTAGAGATTGATTCTACATATAACAATACTATCGGATTGTTCTATAGTTATGAAAACCTTGGTAATTTATATGGCAGAAAGAGGGATCTACAACAAGCATTAGTCTATTTTACGAAGAGTCTAACTTATATAGAAGATACTGAAAGGAAAGAGGAATTGGCCATTGGTTATCAGCGTTTAGGGCAAGTCAACATGATGACTGGCAACTACCCAAAAGCAATTGAAACGTTTGATAAAGCATTGATCTATGCTAAAAAAGCGAACTTAAGAGAAGCTATCAGTACAATTTATATCAATAAAGGAAAGTCTTTTGCGTCACAAGGGAAATTTGAATTAGCTTATAAAGAACTGATAGGTCATCAAGTGACAAGTGACAGCTTGTACAACGTCACACTTGCAGAGAAGATTAGTGATGCAAATGCGAAATACGAAACAGCAGAAAAGGAGAATGAAATTGCCGCACTTAAATACGAAGAAGATTTAGCGAAAATAAAATTAGATAGGCAAAGTGAAGTTATCGCTATTGGTGGGTTCACAATCCTTAGCTTAGGAGGGTTGCTATACTTTGTTTTCAAACAAAAGAAAAAAATTGAAAATCAAAATAACATCATTTCAAAATCTCTTTCAGAGAAAGAAATTCTTATAAAAGAAATTCATCATCGAGTAAAAAACAATCTTCAATTTATCAGTTCATTATTGGGTCTTCAAAGTGAACATATAGATGATGAGACAGCGCTTGGAGCACTACAGGAAGGCCAAGATAGGGTTCAGTCAATGGCCCTCATACATCAGAATCTTTACCAGGAACATAACTTAACTGGGGTAGATTTAAAAGACTATTTTAAAAAGTTAATCCGAGGTTTGTTTGAATCTTATAACATACGAAAAGACAAGATTAAACTTGACATGAATATAGAGGACATCAACCTTGATGTAGATACTGTAATACCAATAGGTCTAATTGTGAATGAGTTGGTGAGTAATTGCTTAAAATATGCCTTCCCTAATAATGGAACAGGAGAGATACATGTAAGCTTAAAAGAAGTTGATGAGCGCTTACAGATCATCGTCTCAGATAATGGAGTTGGTATAGATGAGCAAATTAAAGAATCATTAGGTAGCTCATTTGGGTACAGACTTATAAAGGTTCTAAAGGTGCAGCTTAAAGCTGCATTGAATATTGAAAACAACAATGGCACAACAGTTACAATGGATATAAAGAAATATGCTTTAGCAGGTTGAGAATCAAAATAAATCTCGATTGCCAATAAAGAAGTTGATGTACTTCATTAGTATTGATATTTTTGATCGAATCAAAAGAATATCATGTCTTCAAAATACCCAAATCTTTTAGCGCCACTGGATCTTGGATTTAGAACATTAAAAAATAGAGTGCTTATGGGCTCTATGCATACTGGCTTAGAAGATATCCCTGGAGGTATGGAGCGGATGGCAAGATTTTATGCTGAGCGGGCCAAAGGCCAAGTGGGTCTTATCGTCTCAGGTGGTATCGCACCAAGTGAAGAAGGCAACGCCCTACCTGGAGGCAAGGCGATGAACACTAAAGAAGAAGCTGAGAAGCATAAGATTGTTACCAAAGCTGTACACGATGAAGGAGGGGTCATCTGTATGCAGATACTGCATGTTGGTAGATATGGCTACAGTCCCAATAATGTTTCCTCAAGTGATACGAAGGCACCTATTTCACCATTTCCCGCAAAGGGGCTATCTGCTGAAGGGGTAGAAAGAACAATAAACGACTATGTAGAATCAGCTGCACTAGCGCAGTTCGCTGGTTATGATGGTGTGGAGATCATGGGATCAGAAGGATACCTCATCAATCAGTTCATCGTTTCTAAAGTAAATAGAAGAACAGATGAATGGGGTGGTTCTTATGAAAATAGGATCAAGTTTCCGCTTGAAATCATCAGAAGGACACGCGAACGGGTGGGAGAAAAATTCATCATCATATATAGATTGTCTATGTTAGATCTGGTCGCTGATGGAAGTACGTGGGAAGAAGTGGTACACTTGGCCAAAGAAGTGGAGAAAGCAGGAGCTACGATCATCAATACTGGGATTGGGTGGCATGAAGCGAGGATACCAACTATAGCGACAATGGTTCCAAGAGGCGGATTCGCTTGGGTAACCAAAAGAATGATGGGTGAAGTAAGCATACCGCTGGTCACTACTAACCGATTTAACATGCCAGATGTAGCTGAGAAAGCGCTTGCAGATGGGTGTTCCGATATGATAAGTATGGCTCGCCCTTTCTTAGCTGACGAGAACTTAGTGCTGAAGTCGATGGAAGGAAGGGAAGATGAGATCAATACTTGTATAGGTTGTAATCAAGCATGTTTGGATCATACCTTTAATCTGAAAGTATGCTCTTGCCTTGTCAACCCTAGGGCTTGTCATGAGACAGAACTCAACTACGATCCAACAGATCATAGCAAGAAGATAGCTGTTGTAGGAGCGGGACCAGCTGGTCTTGCCGCTTCTACTATAGCGGCTCAAAGAGGACATACTGTAGATCTTTATGAAGCCAGCTCTGAGATAGGTGGTCAGTTCAACATGGCAAAGAAGATACCTGGGAAAGAAGAGTTTTACGAGACATTAAGATACTTCAACAGACAAATAGAACTAACTGGAGTTAATCTCTATCTCAATACAAAGGTTTCTGCCGAAGATCTATCTAATAAAGGTTATGACGAGGTAATCGTCTGTACAGGTGTAACACCAAGAATCCCTAATATCAATGGCATCCAGCACCCTAAGGCAGTGAGCTATGTGGATGTATTGACTGAAAAAGTTGAGGTTGGCGACAAGGTGGCTGTCATCGGTGCAGGTGGGATAGGGTTTGATGTGTCAGAATATCTCGCTACTGAGAAAGGAAAGTCGCCAACGCTTAGCATACCTCACTTCATGGATGAATGGGGTGTAGATATGGAACACAAGACTGCAGGTAGTCTAAAAGCTGCTCAACCTGATCCATCTCCAAGAGAGATCTACTTACTTAAGAGGTCTAAAGGAAAGCACGGAAAGACGCTGGGTAAGACAACGGGGTGGATACATAGAAGTAGCCTCAATATGAAGAAGGTCAAGATGATCCAAGATGTTGTATATGACAGAATCGACGACCAAGGTCTGCATATCACAGTCAATGGCGATCGTCAGACCTTACCTGTAGATCATGTAGTAATCTGTGCGGGTCAGGAACCACTAAGGGCACTACAAGCACCACTTGAGGCGGCTGGCATCAATGTGCATCTCATCGGGGGCGCACAAGAAGCTGCAGAGCTGGATGCAAAAAGAGCGATAGATCAAGCAGCGCGATTGGCTGCATCTTTGTAGAAAGGAGTTTTTATCCAGTAAAAAGGTTTTGAGGACGACAGAGGGGCCAACATAAGCCAAGCATTTAACTCAAATCAATATTTTTGTAGGGACAACGCAACCATTTTGTCTACATGGATGTAATCTAAGCGTAAACACTTACAAAACTCAGGAATTTACTAAAACTGGATCAGGAGTTCAATCATATTATTGAAGGGTGTTGCAGGAATAAAAGGACTGCACAAAACCAATTGTATAAAAAGTACTACTCATACGGTATGAGTATATGTTTTAGATATGTCAATAATAAGGAGGATGCACAATCCATCATGAATCATGGCTTCTTAAAGATCTATACGAACATCAAGAAGTACAACCCTGAGTATGATTTTAAACCCTGGTTTAAAACCATTATGGTAAATACGTCCATAAACCATGTAAAGAAAATGAAGAAGTTTAGTTCAGAAACAGAGTTGGATCACGCAATCTCACATCCTACTTCTGATGATATATTGAGTAAAATTAATTTCGACGAACTTATAAAGACGATTCAAGCATTGTCAGTTGGATACAGAACAGTATTTAACATGTATGTGCTTGATGGCTATAAGCATGAGGAGATAGCGGATAGACTTGGCATCAGTGTCAATACATCTAAGTCCAATCTCAGTAGAGCCAAAGTCAAATTAAGGGAGATGATTACCAATAAAATGTTGGCAAATGGCTGATTGGCCTTCAGATAAAGAATTAGAGGAGATCTATCGGAGAGGATCCGAAGGTCATGACTTCCAGTATAATGAAGATGCTTGGAATGATATGGAGCGTTTGCTTGACAAGCGCAAGAGAAGAAGATTCTTTTTCTTTATGTTTTCCGTTGTTGTGCTTGGTACTCTTACATATGTCATGTTGCCTTTTACGAATTCGAATACAAACAGCAATCAAAATTTAGCGGAGACAAGTATTGACATAAATGCTGGCTCTTCAACCGACATTGTATCAACTAACAACGCATCAACCGATGCCGCATCATCTACACAATCATTTTTAGTTAAAAATCCAAAATCAGACTTGTCATCGTCATCATTAACCAATGAACAGGAAATCGAAGACAAGTCTCTTAATCAAGCGAAACATGTTTCGTCAAGTGCTATCAGCTCAAACCCAAAAATATCTATATCTCAAAACCATCCAAATCGATTGTTGGAGCAAAACACTTCACTTGAAAAATCAAGTAGTGCTGTAGAGTTATCAACACCGACTTATAACTTGACTAACGATAATAGACTTTCTAATTCTAACAAACTTTCAACTAACCTTGTAAATGTAGAAGATCAAGAAATAGGAAAAGAAATTAACACTTCTTCTAAAGCAGAAGTGAGTAGTCACGAAAGCGAAATAGATTTTGGACTGGGTTCATTGATTCCTCTTTCTATTGCAAATTTCCCAGTTGCATTAAATTGGGAAGGTCAAACTCCAGATCTGGCTGAATTGTCACCAGAGAAAAAAATAGTCCGTAACACATTCTTGATGGGTATCACATTAGGTGCTGAGTCCTCATGGACACCACAAGGTGAATTCAGTAGTATCGACATGAATGTTGGCCTGAAAGGTACGTACTACTTAGGCAACAAAACAGGCATCAGCATTGGCGCGTCTTATATCAATGACATATTTGACGCTCCTGGGACGGACTATACAGCGAAACAAGACTTCTGGAAAGCTTCAGGAGCTCCTGGCTCTCCAATGATGATGCACGCAGAATCGAGCATGATAGAACTATCTACTGGAATCACCTATGCTTTCAATGATATAAAAAATAACGGTATAAGCGTTGGTGCTCATGTGATATCCAACTTTATGCTTAAGGAGAGTTACCAATACCTCTACCCTAACGAGAATCACAACTTCAATAGCTCTTGGACGATGGCCAACAGCACATGGCTTAATTCTCTGGACCTATCTGCCAGTTATAGAATCAGGCTAAGCGACTCATGGCTTTTAGAAAGTGGCCCGTACTTCAAAGTTCCTTTTGAGGGCATCGGTCATGGCAACATCAAGCTCACTTCTTTTGGAATTAGATTTTCTTTAGGGTTTTCCAAATAGAAACCCTTAGATAGAAGAATCATTTCTATTCTAATTTAGGCCTACCCTATGTTAGACCTAATCTCTATGCAAAGAGGCGAACTCTTGGCCTTGCAAGCCAGTACTATCTTAATTGCAGAACAAATCATCTCGGACAGATTATAAAAAGAAAATATTTGAAAAAAATATTTTCTCTGCGCAACCAATTGCAACCTCACCTTGTAAAGTAAGAGTATCATGTTCTGTTGAACATCAACTTAGGCTTTCAAATAGAACAAATATTCATTTAATCATAACCAATACAATGAAGAACATTTTCATAATCATGATGTCACTTGTGAGCATCGCATTAACTAATCAAATTCAAGCTCAGGTTGCTATCAATGAGATAACAGCTAATGGTGAAGTGGAAATTATAAACACTTCAGATGAGACTATCGACATATCCAGTTACTGGCTATGTGATAGACCTGCATATGAGCAATTAAGAAACTTAACAATCTCATGTGGCGATTTAAATCTCGCTGCAGGAGCATCTGTAACAGTTGTAACAAGCGCTATAACTGTCAATCCCGCAGGTGACGAGATGGCTATCTACTCTTCTTCGAGCTTTGGAAGTTCGTCAGCTATTGTAGACTATGTCATCTGGGGCAATCGCAGTGGAAGCACAAGAGAATCTACTGCAGCTCAAGCTAATCTATGGACAACAGATCAGAGGGCTCCAGCTTTTTCAACAACTGAGTCCCTTAACTGGGACGGAGCAGGCGACACTGCCGATGATTTTGAAACAGCAGCTTCTTCTATTTGTGTAGATGGTATGGGTGCATGTGAGGTCATGGGAGGAACGCTTACTGGCGGACCTTTTGCCTTTTGTGCAGGTGATGGTGTAGCAGATAATATTGCTGCTGATGAGATTACACTTACTGGAAACACAGGCCCTAATTCTCAATGGGTAGTGACTGATGAGGATGGTAATATCTTAGGTCTTCCAGAGTCTTTTACAGATGTAAACTTTGATGGCGCAGGACCAGGAACTTGTCTGGTATGGCATTTGAGCTTTGAAGATGGTTTAACTGGTGCTGAGATGGGCGCTAATGCAAATGATCTTCAGGGATGCTTTAACCTTTCTAACCCAATCTCTGTAGTAAGATCTCAACCAGCAGGTGGAACACTGACAGGTGGACCATTTAGCTTCTGTGTAGGTGATGATACGCCTGACAACATAGCCGCTGATCAGATCACACTTTCAGGTAATAGTGGTACTAACTCTCAATGGGTGGTAACTGATGAGGATGGCATGATACTCGGATTGCCTATGTCATTTACTGATGTTGATTTTGATGGAGCTGGCACAGGCACTTGTCTTGTATGGCACTTAAGTTTTGAAGATGGGTTGACAGGTGCTGATATAGGCGCCAATGCAAGTGATCTACAAGGCTGTTTTAGCTTATCCAACGCTATAACTGTAGTAAGATCAGATACGGGAGAAGCATGTGGTTCAACTGCTTGCGAAGCGATGGGTGGCACATTGACGGGTGGTCCTTTTGCATTTTGTGTAGGTGACGGTGAAGCAGATAATATTGCTGCTGATGAGATTACACTTACTGGAAACACAGGCCCTAATTCTCAATGGGTAGTGACTGATGAGGATGGTAACATCTTAGGTCTTCCAGAGTCTTTTACAGGAGTAAACTTTGATGGCGCAGGACCTGGCACTTGTCTAGTATGGCATCTAAGTTTCGAAGATGGTCTCGTAGGTGCTGACGTTGGAGCTAATGCTAATGACCTCCAAGGTTGCTTCAATCTTTCTAATCCGATCTCTGTTGTAAGATCTCAACCATCAGGTGGAACACTTACAGGTGGACCATTTAGTTTTTGTGTAGGTGATGATACGCCTGATAACATAGCAGCAGGTCAGATTGTACTTGCAGGTAACAGCGGTACTAACTCTCAATGGGTGGTAACAGATGCTGATGGCAATATTCTTGGTCTTCCAGGTTCATTTACTGATGTTGATTTTGATGGTGCAGGTGTAGGCACTTGTCTTGTATGGCACTTAAGCTTTGATGGTGAGATCTCTGGCGCTGTTGTAGGCGCTAATGCAAATGATCTTCAAGGATGTTTTAGCCTATCTAATCCAATAACAGTTGTAAGATCTGATGCTGGAGAAGTATGTGGTGCGACTGTTTGCGAAGCAATGGGTGGCACATTAACAGGTGGTCCTTTTACATTTTGTGCAGGTGACGGAGTTGCAGACAATATAACAGAAGATCAGGTTACACTTACTGGCAACTCTGGTACTAACTCTCAATGGGTCGTAACAGACGGACAAGGTAATATCCTTGGTTTACCGCCGACATTTACAGCGGTTGATTTCGATGGTGCTGGCGTGGGCGTATGTTCTGTATGGCACTTAAGCTATGAAGACGGACTAACTGGTTTAGAAGCAGGTGGTAATGTCACTAACTTCGGCGGATGCTACAGTCTTTCTAATCCAATAGAAGTGATCAGAACGGACAACCCAGAAGTATGTGGTACTGATTGTAGCGTCGCAGGTGGACTATTGACAGGAGGCCCTTACAACTTCTGTGTAGGAGATGGTGTCGCTGACAATCTTGCAGCAGATGATATAGGATTATTCAACCAAAGTGGGCCTAACTCACAGTGGGTTGTAACTGATATAAATGGTAACATTCTTGGTTTGCCGCCAACATTTACGGCAGTGGACTTTGATGGTGCAGGTACAGGCACTTGTCTTGTATGGCACTTGAGCTTTGAAGATGGACTTACAGGAGCTGCAGTCGGTGCTAATGCAAATGATCTTCAAGGTTGCTTTAGCCTTTCTAATCCTGTGGCAGTTGTAAGATCTGACGCTGGAGAAGTATGTGGTTCAACTGATTGCGAAGCGATGGGTGGAACATTAACAGGTGGTCCTTTTACATTTTGTGTAGGGGACGGTGCTGCTGATAACATAGCAGCTGATCAGATCACTTTAAGTGGCAACTCAGGTACTAACTCTCAATGGGTAGTTACAGATGCGGATGGCAATATCCTTGGTTTACCGCCAACATTTACGGCAGTGGACTTTGATGGTGCAGGTACAGGCACTTGCTTGGTATGGCACTTGAGTTTTGAAGATGGATTAGAAGGTGCTGTTGTAGGCGCTAATGCAAATGATCTTCAAGGATGCTTCAATCTTTCTAATCCGATCTCAGTTGTTAGAACAAACAACCCAGAGGTTTGTGGAACGGGATGTAATGTCGCAGGTGGATTATTGACAGGAGGCCCTTACAACTTCTGTGTAGGAGATGGTGTCGCTGATAATCTTGCAGCAGATGATATAGGATTATTCAACCAAAGTGGGCCTAACTCACAGTGGGTTGTAACTGATATAAATGGTAACATTCTTGGTTTGCCGCCAACATTTACGGCAGTGGACTTTGATGGCGCAGGTGTAGGTACTTGTCTTGTATGGCACTTGAGTTTTGAAGATGGACTCCAAGGTGTTGTTGTAGGTGCTAATGCTAATGACCTTCAAGGTTGCTTTAGCCTTTCTAATCCTGTGGCAGTTGTAAGATCACAGCCATCAGGTGGAACACTTTCAGGTGGACCCTTTGAGTTTTGTGTAGGCGATGGCGCTGCTGATAACATAGCTGCTGACCAAATCGCTTTAAGTGGCAACTCTGGCACTAACTCACAGTGGGTCGTTACAGATGCTGATGGTAACATCCTTGGTCTTCCACCTACATTCTCAGCTGTCAACTTTGACGGTGCAGGTACAGGTACATGCCTGGTATGGCACTTGAGTTTTGAAGATGGTTTAGAAGGTGCTGTTGTAGGCGCTAACGCAAATGATCTTCAAGGATGTTTCAGTCTTTCTAATCCTATCACAGTGGTTAGAAATGACGCCGGTGAAGTTTGTAATGCAGTATGTAATGTCAGCGGTGGAACCTTATCAGGTGGACCATTCACTTTTACAGTAGGTGATGGCATAGCTGATAATATCCCTGAGACTGCTATCACACTTTCTCGTAATAACGGCATGAATAGCCAGTGGGTCGTAACTGACGCAGCTGGTAACATCTTAGGATTACCTCCTACTTTCTCCGCAGTCAACTTTGACGGTGCAGGTGCAGGCACTTGCCTTGTATGGCACTTAAGCTTTGATGGAGAGATCTCTGGTGCTGTGGTAGGTGCCAATGCAGAAGGTCTTGAAGGATGCTTCAGTCTTTCTAATCCGATCTCTGTAGTTAGAGAGAACGCAACGACTTGTCAAGCCAATGGAGGTGAGTTAATCGGTGGACCATTTACTTTTACAGTAGGTGATGGTGTTGCTGATAACATCCCGGCTGATGCAATCGTCTTAGCTAATAACCAAGGCATGAACAGCCAGTGGGTCGTAACTGATGCAGCTGGTAACATCTTAGGATTGCCTCCTACTTTCTCCGCAGTCAACTTTGACGGTGCAGGAGCAGGCACTTGCATTGTATGGCACTTAAGCTTTGATGGAGAGATCTCTGGTGCTGTTGTAGGTGCCAATGCAGAAGGTCTTGAAGGATGCTTTAGTCTTTCTAATCCGATCTCTGTTATTAGAGAAAATGCAACAAGCTGTCAAGCCAATGGTGGTGAGTTAATCGGTGGACCATTTACTTTTACAGTTGGTGATGGTGTTGCTGATAACATCCCGGCTGATGCAATCGTCTTAGCTAATAACCAAGGTATGAACAGCCAGTGGGTCGTGACTGATGAAAGTGGAAATATATTAGGATTGCCTCCTACTTTCTCTGCTGTCAACTTTGACGGTGCAGGAGCAGGCACTTGTCTTGTATGGCACTTAAGCTTTGATGGAGATATCTCTGGTGCTGTTGTAGGTGCCAATGCAGAAGGTCTTGAAGGATGCTTTAGTCTTTCTAATCCAGTCTCTGTAATTAGAGAAAATGCAGGTGGTTGTCAAGCCAATGGTGGTGAGTTAATCGGTGGACCATTTACCTTTACAGTAGGTGATGGTGTTGCTGATAACATCCCGGCTGATGCAATCGTCTTAGCTAATAACCAAGGCATGAATAGCCAGTGGGTCGTAACTGATGAAAGTGGCAATATCTTAGGATTGCCTCCTACTTTCTCTGCTGTCAACTTTGATGGTGCAGGAGCAGGCACTTGTCTCGTATGGCACTTAAGCTTTGAAGATGGACTCCAAGGAGCAACAGTAGGCGCTAATGCAAGTGATCTACAAGGCTGCTTTAGTCTTTCTAATCCTATCTCTGTAGTTAGAGTTTCATCAGGTTGTAATGTAGATGGTGGAAGTATCGCAAGTTCAACAGGATTTACAGAATTTACAATATGTGTAGGAGATGGTATCCCTAATCCATTTGATGTTCATGTCAACGATAACTCCGGTAACAACAGATTGGTTATAACAGATGCAGAAGGAAAGATCCTTGCGCTTCCAGGAACGGCACGAATTGATCTTGAAGGAGCAGGTACTGGTGTATGCTATGTTTATAACCTTGCATATGATGGTTCAACTACAGGCATCGAGGTTGGAGCGAACGTCGATGATATCGTAGGGTGTTACTCTCTTTCTAATCCGATTACAGTAGATCGTATTGATTGTCCAGCTAACGCTTGTCAGTCTCCTCTTAATCTTAGGCTTACAAGAAAGTCTGCTCAAACTTTCCAATTACGCTGGGATAGAGCACCTGTACATGTTATTGGTTATGAGGTTGAGATTGGGTTAAAGGACAAGCCAAGATCATTTGTTACCATACCAGTAAGGCGTACTAACCTAACAATTACGACTGGTGGATCAGATATAGTTGTTGCTAAGGTTAAAACGATATGTAGCCTTAATAAAACTTCAGATTTTACAGATTATGTGGAGTTCACTCCTGGCGAAGGTGCTTCTGGCAGAAGCTCTTTTGACGGAAAAGTAGTGGGTGACTTTATAATCGATGCTAAGGAGTTTTCAATATCTCCAAACCCAGCATCGGATTTTCTTGACCTAACAATTGGTGATATCGGAGCAGATGCTTCTATAGAATTAGTTAATACACAAGGACAAAGATTACTTACACAGAGATTACAAGAAGATGCAACTTCTACAAGGATCGATATAGATCAACTTGAGAGTGGTATGTATATGATACTTGTAAAATCAGCAGGTGAAGTAGTTGATTACCAAAGAGTCATTGTAGCCAAATAAGCTATAAAAAATCAGCTTAGGTATTTTATAATGCCCTATGTGCTTTTTAAGTACATGGGGCATTTTTTTATTAAAGTAGAATTCTAAACAATCCTACCGCTCCCCCACTCTAAGTGAGAACACCCCTTAATGATTCATGAATATCTTCATAAGTCCCTAATATCCTTTTTGACAACTTAGGCATACTGATGAAGCCATGAATCATGCCTTCATATTCTTTGAAGATTACTTCATTGCCAGCTTCTTTTAATCTGTCAGCATACGCACGTCCTTCATCTTTTAAAGGATCAAACTCGGCCGTAAATATAAATGCAGGAGGAAGGCCACTTAGATCTTCTGCCAGCAACATAGAAAGGTAAGGTGACTTAAGGTCCTCTTCAGAAGACTTATAATGATCTATAAACCACTCCATCGCTTTCTTTGTCAAGAAGTATCCATCCCCTAATTCTGTAATCGAAGACGCACTTAGGTACCCATCAGTACAAGGGTAGATCAGTACTTGATAGCTAATCTTCGGTCCTCCATAATCTCTTGACATGAGACATACTGCTGTGGCAAGATTGCCTCCAGCACTATCTCCCATCACTACAAGTCTTGAAGCATCTCCCCCGATTGTTGAAGCATTATAACCCGCCCAGACTGTAGCATCATAACAATCATGCACCGGTACTGGAAACTTAAACTCTGGGGCCAGACGATAGCCTACAGATATGACTATCGCTTGATTGTCTCTACAGATCCGTCGGCACACCTTGTCATGGCTATCTATACTACGCATCACAAATCCTCCACCATGGAAGTACATGATGATCGGTAAGTCACTCTTACTGCTTGCGTGATAGATCCTGATCGGCACCTCTCCATCTCTCACTGAGATCATCCTGTCCTCCACCTTTTCTAACTCAATCGCTATATAGTCTAAGAGACCACCTACTTTCTCCATTGTCTTCTGAGCACCAGCTCTTGCTGCAACTGGATCGAGTTCATGGAGTTTTGGGCCTTTTTGTCTATTGAGGAACCAAAGGAGGGCTTTTATTTTAAATGGTATCGCCATAATTATCTTTACTATCTCATCACACTTAGAAATGTCTCTCGGTATGATTGTCCTAAAGGTAATTGAATCCCGTTGACTACGACTTCACTTTGGTTATAGGAGGACACCTTATCTGAAGCAATCGTAAAAGAGCGATGTATACGAACAAAACCATCCTCGGGTAGCTGTTTCATACAAGTACTAAGATTCCCTCGTACTACTAACTTTCCTTTACTCGTATGTATCTGCGTGTAGTCCTTCAAGCTCTCCAGATAGAGGATGTCATTGATCATGACTTTATGATTAGTACGGTTGACCTTGTAGAAGATGTGGTCACTTTTTGATTCACTATTGTGAGATGAAGTCCCAAACCTACTTTGATACTTATCAACAGCTTTTAGAAAGCGGTCAAAGCCAAATGGTTTTAACAGATAATCTAAGGCATCTATCTCGTAGCTCTCTATCGCATACTTCCGATATGCCGTTGTGAAAATAACTGCAGGTGGGCTTTGAAGAGACTTTACAAACTCAACGCCAGTCAGTACAGGCATGTTGATATCGATAAAGAGCAAATCAACATGTTCTTTCTTCAGTAGCTCGAAGGCTTCCAAGGCATTGCTACAAGTAGCAACAACATCAAGCTGCTCGATCATGCCAGCATACTTCTCCAATATTTTAATTGCAGGCTCTTCGTCATCTACTATTAGGCACTTGATTTTATTCATAACTTGTTTTTATACTCACCTCTACACAAAACTCTTTTTCTTTATCAACGATATCAATTGTGTGCAAGTTGGGATAAGTTATGTTTAGTTGACGTTTTATATTGGAGAGGCCCAACCCTTCTCTATAGTCATCTCTTTCAAGATCTTGATATTCACTTTTAGAGTTCCATACTTTACAATAAACCCCATCTTCCTTTTCTTTAATCTCAATCTTTACGACTGCCAGATCTATCCCTTTTCTCACTCCATGTTTGAAGGCATTCTCTACTAAAGAGAGAAACAGCAATGGAGAAATGGGGGTCAAAGCATTGTCTTGAACATCAAGGTGTAACTCAAGGCGATCGCCATAACGTATCTTTTCAAGTGCTAAGAAGTCATTGATCACAGCTATCTCATCTTTCAAGGCCACTGTCTTGTCTTGGCTCTTGTAAAGCACATAGTCCAGGATACCTGACAACTGCAGAATCATATCAGGTGCTCGCTCAGAGTGGGTGATCACTTCTGAATATAGATTATTCAGTGTATTAAACAAGAAGTGAGGATTGAGCTGAGCCTTTAAATATTTCAACTCCGTACTCAATTTTTCATTTTCAAGTTCCTGGATTCTCTTTTGTTCTTTTATACTATTCATCTGTGTTTCCCAAGCCAACAAGATCATCGCAGGAGAATAATACTGAATAGCCTTTTGTAGATAATTAGAAAACGAAAACGAAGTTGGCTCCCAATTGCCCAACTTGTGAAACCATATGATATCATTTACGAACATAAAAAGATGTAACATCAAAGAAGTTAAGATGATACTTACGACAAAAAGAAAGTACTTTTTATGATTGAATAATCTTGGGATAAAGATGTGCTTCAAGGTATAATAAGCAGCCATGTATACAGCGATGTTAAACAGATTGACAACTAACATCGGCCCCAGTCTAACGCCACCACCATTGGTCTTTATGTAAGACCACACTATATAGATCAGCAACCAAAATGGAGCATGCCTCTTTAACTCATTCATAGTCTCAAGGTGGCACACAATTTCAACTTATGCAAGTTTACTTTTGCTCAGATACAGATGGTATAAAAGCGAAAGCTATACTAAGGCATAGGCCATCTACTCTTCATATACAGGCAAGGCATCTTCGTATACAATGACAAATCTCAATTATTTCTTTCGGTAACTTGATTCATATAATAGCTTCCAATAACCGTAATTCAACAAAGACATGACAATAAGAATAATAGGTTTAGCCATCATATTCATGGTGATCGGATACACACTACAAGCACAAGACTCAACAGACGATGACATGGATCTAATCAAGACAACTCTAACGGACTATATCGAAGGGTCTACTAACGGTCAACCAAAGAGGTTAGCAGGTGCCTTTCATGAAGATCTAAATCTGTATTATGTCCGAGATGGCAAGCTAAAGAAATGGAGTGGCGAAGCCTATATAGAAGACACTAAAGAAGGTGAACCAACTGGAGAAATAGGCAAGATCATTTCTATTGATTTTGAAAATGATATCGCTGTTGCTAAAGTGCAAGTCGCTGACAAAGAAAGCTCATCCACCTATGTCGATTACTTCATGTTAGTCAAACTTAAAGAAGGTTGGAAGATCGTCCATAAGATGTTTACCAAGAGAGTGAAGTAAGCAAATTATAAATCAAAGAATATTATGTATAGATGTAACGATTTAAATTATAATGGCGAAAAGGAAGCTCTTCCAAGAGGCTATCAAGCGATGCCAGAAAGTGCAGCTTCTGGGTTATGGACCACACCAAGTGAGCTGTCAAAACTTTTAACAAGTGTTTATAGCTCATTATCGGGCCAGTCAGACAACTTCCTTTCATTGCAAATGGCAAAACAAATGACTATAAAAATGAGCATGGTGATTATGCCTTAGGCCCTAATATCAAAAGTTACAGGAGAAACAAATTGATGCAACATGGTGGGGCTAATGATTCTTACAAAGCCCTTTTCTGTTTCTACTTTGAAAAAGGGTTTGGATACATAATCTTTACCAATGGAGCAGACGGATGGGATCTAATCATGGATAACTTATCCTTATACGAAGATAAAATAAGAACTATCGAACCATCATGAAAAATATACACTATCTTCTACTCTACTTCCTCATAACAAGTTGCGTTAGTAACAAAACGAACAAGCCAACTTCTTTGACCCATGGAGACCGAAGCATCATCGACTACTTGTTCTGTGACTTTGAAGAGGATGGTCCAGGAGCCAGTGTCTTAGTAATCAAGAAAGGAGAGATCGTACATGAGGCTAATTATGGTGTAGCAAACATAGAGAGCCATCAGCCTATCACTTCAAACACTAACTTTAGAATAGCCTCAGTTACAAAGCAGTTTACTGCCATGGCGATTATGATCTTAGAGCATCAAGGAAAACTGAGCTTTGAGACAAAACTTACTGAGATATTTCCAGACTTTCCCGATTATGGCAAGGATATCAACATAAGACACCTGCTCAGTAATCAATCTGGCATAGTCGATTACTACGGCTTTATAGATGAGGAAAGAAAGGAGCAATATCTGGATGCTGAGATATTGGACAGTTTATACAATGTAGATTCTACCTACTTCTTTCCAGGCACACAATACCAATACAGTAACACGGGATATGCTGTTCTTTCGCAAGTGATAGAAAAAGTGTCAGGATTATCTTTTGCAGGCTTTATGCAAAAAGAGATATTTGAAAAGATTGGCATGAACAACACTCAAGTATTTGAGCTTGACAAA
>CALIHL010000003.1 GCA_938022935.1 uncultured Saprospiraceae bacterium | reverse complement strand
CTGGATATCTAATTCGCCCTTGAAGGTCAATCTCATGCCATCTGTATCGGACCCTTCTATATCCAATCGCACATCAGCATCAGCAATGACTAACTTTGCTTGTGCTCGAATCTCTAATGCTTTGATGGTAGCATCACTTCCTGATAGGATAACTGTATGACCATTTCCAACTTCAACTATATCGTTGGCATTGGGTATTCGATTGGGATTCCAATTACGCGCGTCATTCCAGACATTGCTGGCACTGGGCGCTTGAACGTAAAATATAGTTGCTTGCGCAGATGCGCATAATGTACCAAAGAGCAAATGTATTATGAGGACGAGTTTCATAGAATGTGGTTGTGCTTGCGTTGGCATAAAGGTATCTACTAAGATGATGTTATTGATACCCAAAAGTTGGTATTTAGACTAAGCATTCATTTATCAGCAATTGCGTTGTTTAGATTATCGATCTGTCAAAATTATTACCTTTAGTAGGGTAACTTACATTATGCTGGGAAAACTGTTAAAACTTGATTGGATCGGATTTAGACGTGCGCCGCACTGGGCACAAAGTATGACAGCCAATGTTTTCTTAGGATTGTTTGGGTTGTATATGTTGGTGAGTGCCTTGGGGCTTGGCTTTATGGCTGGTTTTTTAATTGAAGAGATGTACCCTGAAGCAGATGTGCTTCAAAAGTTCAACGGATACTTTGCTATCTATCTGATAGTGGATATCTGTATGAGGTTTATGTTGCAGAAGTTTCCATCTTTTGCACTGACTAAGTACCTCACTATCAATGTCAAGAAGTCAACGATTACCAGATACTTAATGGTCAAGTCTTTATTGAGCATTTTTAACCTCTTGCCATTGTTCATCATCATTCCTTTTTACTTCACTTATGTGAGCTCTGATTTAGGTCAGCCACAGGCGTTGCTTTGGTTGATCATGGGTTTTGTGTTGATTTTGTTCAATAACTTCTTGAGCTTCTTTCTGGATCGCAATCTAAGTAAGCGACCACTGCCTGTTTTCTTTATACTGGGCTCGTTAGCGGTTCTGATGTACTTTGATTTTAAAGAATTTTATAGTTTGAGTGATCTGCTGGCTCCTGTTATTACGGCCCTTCATAGTAGTGTTTTGATTGCGATACCTGTCCTACTGTTGGCAGGTCTTTGCCACTTGATTTTCAAACACTTGAGAAGCAATGCCTACATTGATATTGCAGGTTCTGGTTCGAAAAAACAGATTGCAGATGGATACGAATTTGGACTTTATGATTCACTTGGTGATATTGGAAAGTGGATGAAGATAGAGTCTAAGATGATCATGCGTAACAAGAAGTCTAAGTCGTATTTGTATATGAGTTTTTTCTTTTTGGTATACCCTTTGATTATGGGCGTTGATTTGTTTGATAGCACATACATGCTTTTGGTTTTTGCTATCATGATGATAGGTGCTTTTATGATGAATTATGGTCAGCTCCTCTTTTCCTGGAACAGTTCTCACTTTGATTTTATTATCACTCAAAACATTGGTATCGCCAACTTCCTAAAATCAAAGTATGCGATGATAGCTGGTTCTAACTTGATCTTCTTTGTGTTATCAACTCCTTATATCTTTTTTAACCCGAAAGTTGTGCTTGTTAACTTTGCAATCCTTTTCTTTAACGCTGGGGTCATATCATATTTTCTCTTATGGTTCTCTATGAGAAACTCCAAGAAGATGGATGTCTCTAAGGGAGCTATGTTTAATTATGAAGGCGTATCTGCCGCACACTTTCTAATTGGCATCCCAGTTATAGGAGTTCCTATAGGACTGTATGCCATTTTTGATGTATTTAATTTTGGAAATTTAGGCTTACTGGTTTTGGGAATAATTGGATTGCTAGGTATAGTCTTCAATAGACAGATCATAGATAAATCAGTTGTAGCTTTCAATAAGAACAAATATTCTCTTCACAACAAATTCACCAAATAATGCCAGCGATAAGATTAGAGGGGATTACAAAGAGGTATAGTAGCAAAGTAGTATTGGATGTACCTGATCTTACTTTTAAACCTGGAGAAGTGGTTGGCTTATTAGGTAATAATGGAGCTGGGAAGACGACTATGTTTAGTGTTATTCTCGATTTGATCAAGCCAGATTCTGGACAAGCTTACTCTGGCGAAGAAGGCATAGCGCTGTCGGAACATTGGAAGTCATATACTGGATCATATATCTCGGAGAACTTTCTATTGGACTTTCTGACGCCAGATGAGTACTTCAAGTTTATCGCAGAGCTAAATAAAGTAAATGCCACAGATCTCAACACCTTTCTAAGTGGATACGACGATCTCTTCAACGGTGAGATCCGTGGTGTCAAGAAGTACATCAGAGATCTTTCAAAAGGGAACCAGAAGAAAGCAGGTATAGTAGCTTCATTGATAGGAGATCCCGACGTCATTATCCTGGATGAACCATTTGCTAATCTCGATCCTACTACTCAGATCAGATTAAGAAACATACTATCCGAACTCAAGTCTGCCGATAAGACAATCTTAGTGTCCAGTCATGATCTATCTCAAGTCACCGAAGTTTCT
>CALIHL010000002.1 GCA_938022935.1 uncultured Saprospiraceae bacterium | reverse complement strand
CCTTCTTCATCTAACTCTTTGCCTCGCAATGAAGATTGATACTCAGGAAGTGCTTTATTAAACAATCTCTTAGGCTCAATATCCATCTTGTGCAAAAGCCCCTTCCATCCTGTAGATGTCACATTGGCCTGTTGATGACTATATGTTTTGACATGCTTGGATATGCTTTTGGCATATGCCACTGTCTTTCTATCTGAGCTCGAATCAGGATTATAGTAAATGAGAATCTCTCGTGGATTAGTCTTCATAGTCTATATTTCCTATAAAGTACTAAATATTCCGATTATATTCTATTTTTTGATATATAATTCTATATAAACTATTAACATGAAAATATTATACTTTATTTTGACTTAAAAGCGGCATATCCAAACATATCTAACTCCCAATAACCATTTTTCTACTTAAGATGACTCCTTGAAAAGACATCTGGTAATAGATCAAACCTTCTAATAGAGAAAGATCACTCCTGGTAAGACGGACAGCGTTAACACCTGATCCATATCGATCACTGATTGTATAAATGGCCTTTCCGCTCATATCGAAAAATGTAAGATCAACGTCGCCTTCTTCAGGGATAAAGAATTGTATTATAGTCTCTCCATTAAACGGGTTAGGCTGATTTTGATACAGTTGAGCTGAGGCTTCTGTAGTCACTTTAAGATCTTCTGTAAACTCCAATTGCACAGTCACATCTTCATACCCTTTGAGCCCGATAAGTGGTTTTGGAAACTGCTCATCTAACACAATCATGTCCCTCAGTTGTCCATCTTTTTCAGCTGTTAAATTAAGGAACATCAACTCTTGATCTACCTCGATAGGGCGATCCTTGTGCCACACTAAAGCAAGCTCACCATAGTCATGGCCTGTGATATTGTATTGCTCCGAGCTAACGGACACACTGCCCGATTCTACACCATCAAACGATAAGCCCTCTACATCAAAACCAACTTGAAGCCCAACGATAGATTGATTTTCATCTAAGCTAATTGGAATCCTAAGCGTCTCACCTTTTTCAACTTCACGGTCAGCTATCAACAACTTCACGGTATGTTTAGATCTACCCGATGACCTTAGACTATTGGGCTTAGCAGTAAGATTGATATCACCAATCTTAACCCCTATCCAGTTCTCATGCATCATATCACGATCGAGATCTTCTATAACGTTGATTTCTGAAAAATCATATGGTTTTGTAATATCCTCAAAACTGTAATCCTCTATGACAAACCTCCAGCTCTTATTAGAAAAAACTTGACTTCTCCCCAATGCTAATAATCTCAATTCTATAATATCTAAAGCAGTTATCCTCCCATCATTATTTACGTCTGCAGCTATACGTAGATAGGGGTCATCTAACTCTCTTCTACCCAAGATGTATTCTTCAAGCATAACGATATCAAGAGTGGTTACTCCATTGATATAATCTTCATCCAATTCTGGATAGAGTTCATATCGCTCATACATTTCATTTTCATCAAATCGATAGAAGCCTTCTGTCGAGGTCATGTCTATCACAGATTGGTTTAACTGTATCGCCACTCCTTCTACCATATCACCCTTTACGGTAAATACTTCACCAGCGATGGACGCCGAGACACCAGTATTACAAGTCCCTCCTACTGCGCCCTTGGATTTGTAATCTTCAAGTTCTTCTATTGAAATATCCAGTTGTGTACCATCAAGGCATATCGTTATCACATCATCACTACAATCTACAACTCCATCATCGTCAAAGTCTTCGATCACAGGAGCACCGCCACATGGACAATCGCCATATTGTCGATCATTAATGGTACATGGATCATTGTCATCACAAGCCGTCCATTCTAATTTTGCATCTACATATACTGACACCTCTCCTGTTACAACATTACCAGATTGATCCGTCGCTCTCACTGACACTTTTACGAATGATCCAATATCCTGACAACAGAACACAACGCGATTTCTAAAAAGCTCATCGACTTCGATCTTCTGATCATCATCACGATCTAAAGAATCTAAATCAGACATACAGTTTCGAAGGTCAAACCCAACATCCACAGAACCTCCTTCAGAATCAACAAGGACAACTTCTGAGACACGCGCTATTGTAAGACTGACGGGCCCACATTCGTGATCATGACTACCTGCATCTAAGAATAATGCCTCTATATAATTAGTCTCTATATCCACATCAGTGGTTAAGCTAATCACTATATCTTCTTTTAAAATAAGGGATGGCAAATCTTCATCAACTATTCTAATTACAATTCTTTCTTCCGCTTTATTTCCGCATTTGTCAACAGCAGAGATGACAACATCGTGTTCACCTATTGGTAGCACAACTCTGTTGTTTTCGGCCACAACGCCATCAATTAGAAGAGCAGGTGCCGCGTCACAAAAATCAGCAACATCCACAAACTGACTTAAGTCGACCGTAGCAAAACATTCGAAAGGCGCTACCATCACAACAACATCTTCTTCTAAGATATCTAATTGAGGCGCGTCTTTATCAAGAACAAATAGATACTGCACCTCTTCCTGAACGGTATTAGAACACCAATCCATAGCCGTCCATTGTCTTATAATTTTAGATGCCCCAAAATTGCAAAGATCAGTATAATCTTGATCTGTATAAGTGATGCCGATATTGCAAAAAGTTGCACTTTGGTTATCAAAAGAATTCTTCAGTGATGACAAGACACCATTGTTAAAAAAAGATGGATACGAATCAATATCATCTGGCTCTAAACCATCAGAACAAGTCAAGTTAAAAACATCTTCTGGCATCCTGATAGAATCAGAAGCGATAGGCATAATCACAATAGTTGCAGTATCCACTGGCAACTTTTGCTCTTGATCAAAAACATAATATATCCTCTGTACAAGTCGCTGTCCACATAAATCCGTGGCATCCACCAACTTATCAATCGTCTCTACATCCCACTCTTGTAAGCAAACGAGCTGATTAAAACTGTCAGCATAAGTCTCGGCATCGAGAATGACATTTGCGTAAGTGTTATTATAATAGTTAATGATGCTGGTTGGGTTTTCATTTGACACTTCAGGGCATAACAACCCAAACTCCTCGCCATTATATATCTCTGCTGTTGGTGTTGATTTGTGTTCAATGTGCAAGTTCGACCAACAGATGGTCTCGAAGGTACATGGATTGATGATCCGAGCCTCTAA
>CALIHL010000001.1 GCA_938022935.1 uncultured Saprospiraceae bacterium | reverse complement strand
TAAGTTTTGGTTATGAATTGAGTATAAGTCTTAATTCTTGTAGTAATTGATTATAGACTTGACATTTTTGTTATCATAAATGTCCGACGAAGTTTCCTTAAGTACTATATGGTCCTCAATTGACTCCTTCAAGGCTTCTTCCAATAATAAAAGACCCTCTTTCACATCGCCGAGGCCGATCAAACACGCTGCTTCTAAATATTGAAGTCTATAGCTAAATGTGAATTTTTCACTATTGGCTATAACCTCAAGAGACTCAGTGAATCTCTTTAAAGACATCAGGTATAGTACATAGTCCTCCCAATAATTAGAAAGTTCATTTCCTTTTACAGCAGCCTTCTTTAAGTAGTAAATCGCTCTATTTTCATCTTCCACGGCAACATAGCATTTGCCAAGAGCGTGATAGTATTCCTCTACTTCATTTTCTATTGATAAAGCCTTTCGGAGCACCTTTACGGCACTTCTCCAGTCTTTATTATCCATATAACACTTAGCTAATAAGAAGTATGATTCGTCATTATAAGAATCAAGTTCTATCGCTTTAAATAAAGATCTCTTCGCTTGATCAACAAGACCTAATGAATACTGACACTCAGACATCGCCATCAACAAGTCGAACTCTGGGCCAAATATCTCTATAGCTTCGTTATATATGTCTAAAGCCTTGTCATAACTCGTTTGATCTCTACAATACTCAGCACAGTCTAAATATCCTGCTTCAAACTGAGGATTGATGATATAAGTATATTCTAAAGCTTCAATAGCTTTCTTGTACTCTCCAACATTGGCATAAGAGTGGCCAAGGTTGTACCACGCTAAGTAATTATAAGGGTGGTTTTCAACTATTACTTTGTGAAGTAAAATGCTTTCTTCAAAGTTCTTGCTTTGTTCTACGCTGGCTCCCATTAAAAAAAGTGCTTCTTCATTTTCAGGATTCAATATGAGTGCACTTTTTAAGCACTGAAACATCCTGTCAAACTCTTGCACTGACTCATAGAAAAACGACTCCGCCACTAATACATCTTCAAGCTCCTGCTTTGAAGCAAAGGCCTTAAGATCTTCGATCAGCATGATCGCCTCATCAAAGTTCTTTTGATGAATATATATATTAACTTTTAAAAGTTGAAGCTCCGTTTCTTGTGGGGAGATTGTTTCAGCTCTTTCTATGACTTCAAATGCGTCATTCATTAATCCTTGCTTAATAAGGACTCGGGCTTTCAATATAAGATAGTCAGATCGAAAAGAATACTGTCTGATCGCTCTATCTATCACTCCAACCGCGTGTTGGAAATCACCTTCATCTTCATAGTAAGCTATAATATCTTGATATTCTCTATCATTGAGATATAGAAGCTTTCCCTGCGCTGCATTGTTCTCATACTCTTCAATCAAAGTGAGTAGACTAGATGAAACTTTCGTTCTACTATCCATAGGTTCTAAGGTATAGGACTATTATCAGGGGGCTAAGATAAGTAAATCACCCCTATTCAAAATTTATCGCATCCTTTTTTTTCCACATTATGTTTAAATATTTTGCATGAAAAAAAGACATTATATGTTTGATAAACAATCTAATACATATTATGCATATTTAAATGTATTCTTATGGTCGTGCATAACTCCTTCACTTACATGCCACAATATATACACCGAATGACACATCTGTTTTGCTTTAAAAGTATAACCAGCATGCTTACATTCTTGTCTTTACCACATAGGAGAATATCAGATGATTTTTTATATGTATTAGATCACGCTAATGAGTTACATAATTATCATCAGTCAATTAGATCTATCTAAATCACCACTTTCTCTATGCGATCAGATAGCATACAGTTAACTTTACTTTCAAGTAGGTGGATGTTTATGATAAGATGTCTCTCAAAAAAGATTTTTCATTGGATAGGTTGGCGATTAGAAGGAAAGTTTCCCAGTAATCTACCTAAGAAGATCCTTATTGTTGCCCCACACACTTCATCGATGGACTTCCCCATAGGTATATTGGTAAAGTTTTGGTTGGATATCAGAGCGACCTTTTATGCTAAAGAAGAATTGTTCAAAGGTATCTTAGGCTGGATATTAAGATCACTTGGTGGTCTACCTGTAGATAGATCAAAAAACAATAATGTTGTTGGCCAAGCGGTAGCGGACTTTTTGAAAAACACACATCATACCATACTCATCACCCCTGAAGGGACGAGAAAGAAGGTTGATAGATTTAAGTCGGGCTTTTATCACATCGCTCATAAGGCAAATGTCCCAATTATACCAATTGCATTTGACTACGGTAGAAAGGTGATCAAGGTGCTACCGACATACTATGTCAAAGGAGAAGGAGATATAGAAATAGAAAAAATCAGGCAACTCTTCTCAGGTATAAAAGGAAAAATACCAGAATACAGTATCTATTAATCAAGCCCATGTTTCAAAAAGAATCAGAAAGTAAATATTACAAACTAAGCAAGGCTTTTCTAAAAAGCAATGCTACGGTCCTTGATATCAACGATCTACGAGAGATCCTTCGCTATCATGAGTGGAGATATAGTATAAAAAACGATCCTGTCATCTCCGACTTCGAATACGACCAGCTTTATAAACAGCTTGGAGCTATAGAGTCTCAACATCCACATCTGATCAAGTCAGACTCACCTACTCAAAGAGTAAGCAGTGATCTAACAGAGGACTTTCCATCTGTGACGCACCTTACCCCCATGTTGTCACTAGACAACTCTTACAATGCCGAGGATCTTAGAAAGTTTGACGACACAATAAGAAAACTTGCAGGCCTTGAAGCAAGCGATTCTATTAAGTATTGTTTAGAACCAAAGTTTGATGGCGGTAGTGTGGCGATAGTCTATGAAGACGATGGTTTACTTCGAGCAGCGACTAGAGGCAACGGTAGCAAAGGAGAAGACATCACCTTAAATGTAAAAACACTTTCGTCAGTACCCCTACATGCTTCATTTTCTTCAGTAGGGATCAAGACGGCAGAACTAAGAGGTGAAGCAGTAATTAGAAAAGACATCTTTGACCAACTCAATAAGAAGAGAGAAAAAGAAGGCCTATCTGTATTTGCTAATCCAAGAAATTCTGCGGCTGGTGGGTTAAGAATGAAAAAGCCAACAGATACTAGAGATAGAGGTGTAGAGATCTTTCTTTATCAGTTGGGTTACGCAGTAGACAATGAAGGCGCTGATGTATTATCTAATATCAACACCCATCAACAACAGATAGAACTATTAGAAAAACTCGGATTTAAACTAGAAGATCCATCCGAGTTGTTATGCTCCGATATCGAAGAAGTAGTAAAGAAGGTAGTAGAGTGGGAAAGTAAAAGAGATGCATATCCATATGAGATAGATGGCATGGTGATCAAAGTAGACAGTCGCGCCATCCAAGAAAAATGTGGATATACCCAACATCATCCAAAGTGGGCCATAGCATATAAGTTTAAAGCTAAGCAAGCAACTACTACCCTTCTCAATGTAGCTTATCAAGTTGGAAAAATAGGATCCATCACTCCCGTTGCTAAGGTCACTCCAACTCAACTCGCCGGCGTCACGGTCTCATCAATATCTCTACACAATGAAGAGTTCATAACTTCTAAAGACCTTAGAATAGGAGATAAGATCGTTATCGAAAGAGCTGGTGATGTTATCCCTTATATAGTTAAGTCACTTCCAGATCTACGTACTGGAGAGGAAGTGGAGATAAAGTTTCCAGAAATCTGTCCTTTTGATGAACATGAACAAGTCAAACTTATACAAGCTGATGGTGAAGCTGCTTGGAGATGTCCTCATTGTACCTGTGGCAAGCAAGGACTTCAACAGATGATCTTCCATGTCTCTAAGGATGCGATGGATATCGATGGGTTTGGCAAGTCGTACGTGGAGCGCTTTCACGAACTCGGATGGGTCAAGGATATAAGTGACATTTATAATTTAGATTATGATGCGATCTCACAGTTAGAAGGATTTGGTTCTAAATCCTCTGACAAATTGAAAAAGTCTATCGGCATAGCTAAAAATAATCCGCTATCAAGATTACTCTACAGCCTTTGCATCCACCACTTTGGAAAGAAAGCATCCAAACTGATTGCACAAGAGATAACTGATGTTTATCAATTAGCAGATTGGTCTGAAGAAGACTTTTTGGCTATCAAAGACATTGGCCCTGTTGTGGCTAAAAACGTGATATCATATTTCTCGAAAGAGGAAAATGTTGAGATGATCAAACGCATGGAAGTACACGGTGTCAATGTAAAACAAACTGAAGAAGACAAACCAATAGAAGTTGCTCAGGATGCACCACTAGTGGGCAAGACGATACTCTTCACTGGTAGTCTCCAAGAGATGACGAGAAGTGAAGCAAAGAAGCTCGCCGCGTCTCTAGGTGCAAAGAATATCAGCGCTGTTAGTAGTAACCTCAACATACTAGTCGCAGGAGAAAAAGCTGGATCAAAGTTGAAAAAGGCACAAGAATTAGGAACCGTCGAGATCATGAGTGAGGCAGAATTCTTAGCTTTGACAACTTAACACGTCGTCGTTATCATTCATTTATAAAATCATTAATCATGAAAAAGGAAACCATATCTATCCATGCAGGATATACGAGTGAGCCTACAACTAAGTCTGTAGCCGTACCGATATATCAAACGGTTGCATACGAATTTGACAATGCGCAGCATGGTGCTGACTTATTTAATCTCGCGGTAGCTGGTAATATATATACCAGAATCATGAATCCTACAGCAGATGTACTCGAGAAGAGAGTAGCTGCGCTCGAAGGTGGTGTTGCCGCACTTGCAGTAAGTGCAGGTAGTGCAGCCATTAATTATGCTATACTTAATCTAGCTGAGAAGGGAGATAACATCGTATCCGCTCCATTGCTATATGGAGGTACATATACTTTGTTCAAGCACATGCTACCAAAGCAAGGTATAGATGTAAGATTTGCTGAGTCAGATGACTCAAAAGCGATCAACAAGCTGATCAACAAGAATACAAAAGCCGTCTATTGTGAAACGATAGGCAACCCAGCAGGTAACATCGCCGATATTGAAAAAATAGCGAAGGTAGCTCATAAAAAAGGAGTACCTCTTATCGTAGACAACACCGTTGCGTCACCGATACTGATCAATCCTATCGAATACGGAGCTGACATAGTCGTCCACTCGCTTACCAAATATATGGGCGGACACGGTACAACACTTGGTGGTATCATCGTAGATTCTGGAAAATTTCCTTGGGCAGATCATCCTGAGAAGTTTCCAATGTTCTCTCAACCAGAACCATCCTATCACGGTGTTGTATATACCGAGGCATTTGGCGCAGCAGCATATATCGGGAGAGCCCGTACAGTGCCCTTGAGAAATACAGGTTCCGCTCTTTCTCCATTCAACTCTTTCTTGATACTACAGGGCATCGAGACACTTGCACTCAGGATGGAAAGGCATTGTGACAATGCTTTGGCTGTCGCCAAATACTTAGAAGCCCATCCTCAAGTAGAATGGGTTAACTATGGCGGCTTGAAGAGCAGTCCATATTATAGATTAGCCAGAAAGTATACAGGAGGAAAACCAGCCTCCTTGCTCACGTTTGGTATCAAAGGAGGTTTTAAAAAAGCGGTGAAGTTTTATGACGCATTAGAGATATTCAAGCGTCTCGTAAATATCGGAGATGCTAAGTCATTGGCTTGTCATCCTGCGTCTACAACGCATAGACAACTGTCTGGGGAGGAACTTACTTCTGCAGGTGTAACAGAAGATATGATCAGACTATGTGTAGGTATAGAACACATAGATGATATCATCGCTGACTTAGAGCAGTCTTTTAAAGCTGCTAAATAATTATTTCTAATTAGAAAATTAAAAGAGGGTATTAAAATATGGCTACGTTATATATAATACCCTCTTTTCTTGCTCCTAACTCTCAAGAGCACATCCCTCAAGTTGTTGTTGATACGATTAATTTATTAGATGTTTTTGTCGTAGAAAGAACTCGGACCGCGCGTCGTTTCATTAGATCCATGATCAAGGATTTTTCAATTGACAACGCGACGTTTATCGAGTTGGATAAGCATGATTTGGTTGGGACTAAACATGCTATATCAGAAGCGCTTTCGCAAAATGTAAACATCGGCCTCCTCAGCGAAGCAGGAACACCGTGCATCGCAGATCCAGGTTCGATAGTAGTCAATATGGCGAGGAAAGAACGTTATACGATCAAGCCATTGACTGGACCATCTTCTATTCTTCTTGCACTGATGGCATCCGGTATGAATGGTCAAGAGTTTGCTTTTCATGGCTACTTGCCCATCAAAGATGCACCCCTGATTAAAAAACTCAAAGAGATCTCAAGGCTCGCTTCAACGCAAGGTAGCACACACATCTTTATAGAAACTCCATATCGCAATGTTAAGTTAGTCGAGCAAATTGCCAAGCAAGTAGATTCTAATTTGCACATCTGTCTGGCTCAAAATCTTACGGATAAAAACGAGGTGATCTCTACGATGCGGATTAAAGAGCTCAAAAAAGAATTAGTAAATAAAAGTCCGACGATCTACTGCATAGGACAACTCCTAAGCTAATCATCAAAGTGAAGCCGTCTTAAGATATGTTTGCTCTCATGAATTTTCTGGTTAGATCTTACACCCGTGTCTGGGATAAGGAGCTCCGCGAGATAGCACATCACTGCGATCATGTACAACTCAGACAATTAGAAAAGGTAGCATCCTCAACAATAACACAATATATCAACGGGAAGATTGAAGCGAAGAGTTATGAAGCCTTTAAAGCTGCCCACCCACTTACTCAATATGATGACATCCGTGATCGTATCACCCTACTAAAAGATGAAAGCAATATCAAGTGCGAGTACTTCGCTCAATCAGCAGGAACAACCTCAGGTATAAAGAAACTAATCCCAACGTCTGAAAGATATGTTAGGTGTAATCACTTACGAGGATCTTGGTATCTATTGCATACACTTTATAAGTACGATGAAAACATGTCAGTTTTTAAAACAAAGAATCTACTCATCGGAGGCTCTTTGTATGAAAGACATAAGAGTTATACGATTGGAGATATATCAGGCATCATGCTCAATCGTATACCTCAATTCTTTAGGCCATGGTATGTGCCCAGCACAAAAACAGCTGTCAGTCCCAATTGGCATGAGAAAATAGAGATCACTGCAACTGAAGCAGCAAGCGAAAAAAGTATCTCTCTAATTGGAGGCACGCCAACTTGGGTGATCTCGCTTTTAAAGAAGATTCAAAAAAAGTCGGGGAAGAAACAACTATCTAACCTATGGCCTAACCTCAAGGCTTATATCCATGGTGGTGTCAACTTCACACCATATAGATATCAGATGGATGCATTGATAGGTCCACACAACATGCGATATATCGAAGTGTATAACGCATCCGAAGGCTTCTTCGCATACCAAGATCGACCTGATGAAGAAGGCATGTTATTGATGTGCGCATCTGGTCTGTTTTTCGAATTTGTAAAATATGAAGATTATAAAAGCGACATCTACGATGCCATTTTTATAAAAGACGTACAACTTGATACACCATATGTTATGGTGATATCAACTATCAGCGGACTACTACGATATGTGCAAGGAGATGTTATAACCTTCGTCACACTCGCTCCTTACAGAATAAAAGTCATCAATAGAATCAGTGACTTTGTCAATGCATTTGGTGAAGACCTTATGACACAACAAGTCGAGCAAGCGCTTCTCACTGTCAATGCTAAATATCAAACCACAATCAACCACTTCACAATAGCACCCTACTACATCACTGCAGATGAAAAAGGAAAACATGAATGGTTTATAGAGTTTGAAAAAGAACCTTCCGACTTATCAAAATATACTGAAGATCTGGACCAAGCCATTAGATCCAACAATACTAACTATGCACAAAAACGAGCCCATGACTTAGCGATGACCCCACTCAAAATATATGTGCTGCCCAAAGGAAAAGTGAGCGAATATTTTAAAAAGTATGGAACCCTTGGTGGCCAAAGTAAGTTACAAAAGCTAAGAAACGATCGCTCGATAGCCGACAGACTATTGTCCATGCTTGACTAACATGTCAAGCGCTCTAGTCTAATAAGGCTTAACTTGCTAACATAATGGAAGACGTTGAAAAGCTTTCTGGTATTATCAAAACTCAGCTTGAAATAGATCAAGTTGAAGAGGAGAGCGACTATCAGAATCTTTTGGCCATGATAGAAAAACGAGTGGAGGAGTTATTAGAAAAAGATAGTGGTTTGTTATTCAGTTACATCTATCGACTTGATGTATCAGAACAACTGGTTAGACAAGTCATGAGCGATGATAATCTTGACTCTGTCAAGTCATTATCAAAGCTCATTATAGATCGTCAAATGCAAAGACTCCACACAAAGAAAACGATTGTTCAAAAGCCCATCCGAGGTTGGGAGTGGTAACTTGAGGCCAACTTATGCTACAAACAATAGAAGGGGTCATCACAAGAACACTCAAGTATGGGGAGTCCAGCGTTATACTTGATATACTAAGTCCAAGTCATGGCATCAAGTCCTACATCGTCGGTGGCGTTAGAAAAAAAGGAAAGCAAAACAAATCTGCTCTTGTTAGCGTACTTAACCTTGTTAAAGTAGAAGCTTATGTCAAAGACAGTGATAAGCTATCGCGCATCAAGGAGATATCTTACAGTCACATATATCGATCGATTCCTTTTGATGTGGTGAAGTCTTCCCTTGCTACGCTCCTAGTTGAGATCTGCAGAAAAGCAGCCAAGCAAAGTGATGACTCTGAAGGGATCTATAATTACATTGTAAAAGGACTCATTCATCTTGACAACACAAGTATTGGTCTTGCTCACTTTCACATCAAGTTTTTGATTGGGCTTGCCAAGCATCTTGGATTTGAGATCAATGATAATTATAACGCTAATGGTCAGTGCTATTTTGATCTGCGAGACGGGGCATTTAAGACAGCAAGGATAGAACATCGACTTAGCCTTGATGAACAGAATAGTAAGTATCTGCACCTATATCTATCCGAAGACGATGCGTTAGATATACCCAAGCAATCCAGAAAAGCGATCTTGCTTTGCTTGGTTGATTATTACCAATATCACATTGAAGGATTTGGAGTGTTAAACTCCTTGGACATTATCTTATCGCTCTACGGAAACGACTAATTAGAATCTAAAGCCAAGGGAAAGATAGATCCCAAGGTTTCTGTCTTTGTCATCTTTAAAGACCGGCGTTTGGTTTTCATTCACTTGCGTAAACGAGTAATCAACAGAGTTACGCGTGACATCTCTAAGACCATACTCTACTCTACCCATCAAGTATAATCCACGATTGAGGTAGTAAGAAGCTCCTGCTATCAAACCATAGTCGATACTTAGAAAACGACTCTGCTCGATGTTAAATCCAAATAGATCATATGAGTTTTCAAACTCTCTAAGATCTACATCTTGACCATTAGCTCTGATCTCGATATCGTTAAAAGCTGAAGGTCCATTGAAACGATCAAACCTTTTTTCTGCGTCATCAGAAAAGTAGTTGAAGTTCAGACCTTGTCTGAAGCTATGCTCCTTATCTGCCGACTCTCCACCAAAAAGAATATTTCCCGTGGCAACAGGGCTTACTAAGAAACCGATATAACCTCCTGCAAATACCTCAAACTTATCAGGTACAATGCTCGCATGAAATGTCTGCGGAAACTGGATATAAGCATTAGAGTGATCCAATGTGATCAATGACTCATCTCTGATCAATATGTTACCATTGTCCGCGCCTAGTGGATCAAACAAGTAGTATCCATTGTCTGTATCCACTGTATAAGAAGATCCAGTCTGGTTATATAATATCTCAGACCTGATGCCTATAAAGTCATTGAAGTTCCACTGAAAGTTGATACCAAAGTGAAAGCCGCCAGCTAAGCCGAAACTCTCTCCTTCCTCTGTTGATCCGATAAATTTGTTTTGTCCTATACCTGCGCGGATACCTACATTATAGCCTTGGCTACTTAGCGATGAGGTAAAGCAAAAGAGTAAAATGAAAAAGAATATGATGCGTCTAATCGACATAAGTATTTCTATTGAGCGGCAAATATAAATCAATTAACAGATGCCCCGTTATTAGCGAGTATTTTAAGAATTGATTATGATCGTTGTGGCTCGTTTTGATGCGTTAATAACGCACGAACAATGAGAATTGTAGCGATATACACGTAAACTGTCTTAGCCCATCTCTGAGACAACCTCAGTTACTTCTGGTACCATACGCTTCAACATGCCTTCGATACCAGACTTAAGTGTCACAGTAGATGAAGGACATCCGCTACATGACCCTTGTAGAATCACGGTCACGATACCTTTGTCAAATGACTTGAACTCGATATTGCCACCATCCATCTCTACGGCAGGCTTTACGTAAGTGTCGATCAGCTCTTTGATCTTTTTGACCAACTCAGCTTCTTGACCAGTATACTGATAAGACACATCAGCTTCAACTTCTTTATCTCTCATCGCCTGCTCAAAGCCCTCAGAGACGATCTCTTTACCATCTGTTACATAAGCTTTGATGTATTCTTTGAGCTTGAGCATGATGTCTTCCCAAGAGAAGTTAAACTCCTTAGTGACCGTCACGAAGTTGTTGCAGATATAAACGCCCTTGACATAAGGGAACTCAAACAAGTTTTGACCCAGTGGAGACCACTCTTCAGCAAGTGACTTCTCTCTGAAGTCAGCTGTACCTTTATATAAGATCTTGTTGGTTACGAACTTGAGCGACTCAGGATTAGGAGTTTGCTCAGTATATAACATTACGGGACTCTGTGTTTGCGCTTCCATATGATTGTATTCTATGCTGTTATGTCTTACTAACAATGTTAGAAGGACAAAGATCAATTATTTTGACATTAATTGCATAACCCAGCCGGTTCAGATCTTTAATATATCACTTATTAAAATGTACATCCCTTTGCGGAAATGGTATAATGATGTCATTGGCTCTAAACAAATCGTCTATCTCAAACCTAAGATTACTCTTCACATCTTCTATTGTCCGGATTTGCTCTGAGAAAAATATCAGCTGAAAATCAAGTGAACTAGCCCCAAACTCAAAGAATCGAATGAAAGGCATAGGCCGATCAAGAATCCCATCTGTCTTCTTCGCCGCTTCCAAGAGCAATCTCTTGACTTCATTAGTATCGGTACCATAAGCGACCCCAACACCTACCTCAAATCTTGTAATCACTCGTGTACTTGACCAATTGGTCACCCGCTCATTGACCAAGTGAGAATTAGGTATCACAACATCTTTGCGTTCTATGGTCTCAATGATGGAAGCCCGCAGGCCGATCTTCTTTACCGTACCTCGATAATCTCCAAAATCAAGAAAGTCTCCGACTTCAACCGAACGCTCAAACAATATCACCAATCCACTAAAGAAATCACTGATCACTTGCTGGAGCGCGATACCAATACCGACTAACAATGCAGCAGCACCCGCAAGTAGCAAGGTCAGATCAGTCTCCATCCACCTCAAGGCAAATATGATGGCCAAGAAGTAAATCACATATGATAGCAGTTGATTGTAGGCATACTGCTTGCCCAGATCTATGCGCTCCCTTTTATAAAAACCATACAAGAAGAGATTCGTCAAGATCCAAAGCAATAGCCGAGCAATCAGAACGACCAAGATTACAAAGAGGATATCGGTCAGACTGATAGATAATTCTCCAAAGTGCAGCTTGTAATCTGATAATGAGGAATTGTTACTAATGAGTATGATGGAGACGATTAGGAAGAGTGCATTCCTAACTACGCCAGTGATATTAGACTTGTTCTTTGCTCCATATTGGTCATTGTAGATATCTTTTTGAGTCTGCGAATCAAACTCTTCCAAGAGTCGTGCTGAAATAACCTTATCCGCTATCCTCGCTATTATGATACACAGTATAGCAATTAGGATATTGCGATAACTTAAACTGAAGCTATCTACTGATGTTGGCCAAACGATCGGATTAAAATGCAAACTCAACATACATAAGATCAAGCAAGAGATAACGCCTGCAGCAATTATCATACGATTGACAAACCCCATTAACTCTGGTGTTAATTGGTGCTGACCACTATAGCGACGCAGACCGATCCTCGCCAACCTAACCAACGCGAGCACAACAATCGTAGCTAATACACATCCAACAATACCGCCTATGGTCACATGAAGCAACTGACTACCATTTGCACTATTCCAAGAAAATAATGATTGACCCAACCATTCGCTGAACGACATATTGCACTATTGCTATTTAATGGGAAAGATAACTATTCTTCAGTATGATTAACCTTGAACATAAACAATGAACTTCTCATCAAAAAAAGGTTCTTCATAGTAATCCCCTATTGAGATTTGCTCGACATATTCCTTCTTCTGCACAGGTTTTATCTCTTCTCTAAGATCACCACCTTTTAGTGCAATCAAGCCATTAGGAATGGCATTGATGTGCTTACTTGATACTTTGTCGCGCGTCCATGATAAAAGAACGGGCAGTTTGGCAACCGCTCGTGTGACTATAAAATCATACTTTCCTTTAGTCTCCTCTACTCGAGCATGAGTTGTTCTAACGTTTTTCAATTTGATCGACTCAGCAACCTCATTGACAACAGTCAGTTTTTTTCTGACGCTATCTACCAAATGAAAGTCAACCTCTGGATACATGATCGCAAGTGGCACACCTGGAAATCCACCACCGCATCCAACATCTAATACCTTAGTTCCATCTTTAAACTTTATCCACTTACAGATAGACATCGAGTGCAAGACATGATGCAAGTAGAGATGATCGACATCCTTACGGGATACCACATTGATCTTAGCATTCCAATTTTTATATAGATCAAACAAAGCAGCTAACTGCTCCTTTTGTTGAGTCGTTAGATCAGTAAAGTATTTTAGAATTATATCCATAGTTTAATCAGAAACGCAATTTTCAATATTGGTGCGATCACCAACCCTTGTTCTTTTGCAACATTGTGACACTCATCACTCCATAAAAAAGACATAAAAAAATATCAAAAACTGGGACCAGGAGAATCGACACATTTAGATCTAATACTTTCTTAGATCGATGTGCTACTAACATTAATATAACCCATCGAAACAAGAATAAAACACCAAACATAGGCGCTACTAATGTCAGCCAGATCACTGCAACATACCAAGCCAACTGACTCATATAAACTAACATTAACCACACTTGGTTCCAGAAGCTATAATGAGGAGCCGTTGACAAATGTCTTCTTTTCTGCTGGAAGTAAGCACCCCAAGTACATTTAGCCTCCGTCCATACCCAAGCATCACTATCTATAGCTGCCTTATATCGTGCTTTTCGTCCGATCTCATTGATCAACAAATCATCATCTCCACTTCTCACATGCATATGACTATTGAAGCCACCGATCTGATCAAACTGTTCTTTCTTAAAAGCAACATTGCGCCCTACACTCATATATGGTCGACCCATCAACGTAGCGGACAAGTATTGGGTAGCGATGTACCAAGTCTCATAGTCTATCCACTGACTTAACCAGCCACCTATATATCTATGAGGGCTGTAACCCAAGATGACATCGGCATCCTTGGCTTGACACATCAGTGTAGAGATCCAGTTTTCACTTGCCGGCGTGCAGTCCGCATCAGTGGTTACGATCCATTCACTTGTGGAACTAGCAATTCCATGTGTTAATGCCCACTTTTTAGTCGATTTGCCTTTCGGCAAATCCAAAATCCTCAATCGTTTGTCATCTATGGCTTCCAGGTAAGCAAGTGAATCATCGCTGCTATGATCATTGACAATGATTATAGAAAGGGCAGGATAACCTTGCTCCAACCAGTGATTGATGTTCGTTTTTAGGTTGGCAAGCTCATTTTGAACAGCAATGACTAGGGTTACAGAAGGTAAGTCCTCCACCGACTTTGGTTCTGGGACAATGGATGACCTATAAAGTGCATCCAGCTGTATCACCCAAAAGTAAAGCTGGATACAAGAGGAAAACAATACTATAACGATCAAAAACGTCATCGTTCGCCAAGGTAGATAATATGCCAACCCCCGTGGTTATTAGCTATAGAAGAGCTTAATAATAAGTTTAATCATATGGTCATAGTTCGGACCCTTTAATGCTGTGATACTCAATAGATTGTAATATCTTTACGTTCTACTCTTGATCTTTGATCAAGCACCCACCTGAAGAGTGATATAGCTCTTAATAACTCGTAACTCAATTTTTTTGATGAAGATGTGGTCACAGTTTGTGTCCCTCTTGATCTCATGCAGTATACCAATGCTTTGTCTTGGGCAGATTAGTCCAACATTGTATGGTGACGAATGGATCAATGAGGACCAGACGTATTATAAGTTTCAAATCGCAGAAGAAGGTATCTACCGACTTCGTGCTCAAACACTCAAGGATGCTGGCATCTCCTTATCCGAGATCGACGTAGATCGATTTCAACTCTATAGCTTAGGAAAAGAGATACCACTTAGGATCACCACGAGTGGCAACTTAGGTGATGCTGATTATCTAGAGTTTTACGCTCTTGCAAATGATGGCTCAGTAGATGCGCTCCTATATGCCAATGCTAGAGGCGATCAACTCAATCCCTTTATCAGTCTATACAGTGATAAAAGACCTTATTATCTCACTTGGACACGTGAAGAATCAATAGGTTTAAGATATCGTGAAGGTGAAAATGGGCTGGGTGGAAATGGACTGCCTCCTAAGGAGCCATACTATATACACAAAGAGATCATCACTTATGGTGACTTCCATCACAAACCATCTCATGACGGACGCAACTTCATCCGATATTCTTCGATGGATGTCTCTGAAGGTTATGGAAGCCCTCTTGCTGAAAACAGAACCATAGAGGTGGAAGTCGATCGGCTTTCATCTTTTGGAGTTGACCCAAGAGTTATCATCCGATTCGGTACAAACGTCTTGAGTCGCAACTGGAAAATATCCAATGACTCGCGCGACTTAAAGTTTATACCTCAGAACGGATACGGCGTAGTAGATATAGATGAGCGATTTCCTCTTGATGAACTTCATGAAGGATTGTATAATATCCACATCGATCCGATCAAAGAAAAAGATCAAAAACACACGGTTGCAAGATTAGAACTTCACTATCCAAGGCGATATGAATTTGATGGAGAGGTAGAGATAGGATTCTTACAACAAGCATCTATCATTTCGCGGTATATTGAATTAGAAGGTTTTGGTGGAAGTCAACCCATACTTTACAATATAACCGATCAATCTTATCTCGTCCCTGAGCAAGAAGGATCAAGGATAAAGTTTGTCACACCAAGTGCTCTTCAAGAGCAATCATGGAGATTAGTAGATCTCAATCAAGGCGTCCATGACGTTGAGTTTTTAGAAGAAAAAACATTCAATAGTATAAATAGTAATGGGGGCTATATGATCATCTCTCATGATGAACTAATATCATCCGGAGCTATTAATCAGTACGCAGATTATAGATCATCAGAGCTTGGTGGAAGTTATAAAACGACCATCGTTGATATAGATGATCTTGTAGAACGATACGCGTATGGTATAGAAGGTCATCCGATTGCGATCAAGTCATACATGAAGCAACTCCGCGATCAGGATGTTCTCCCAGACTATACTTTTCTAATTGGAAAAGGAAGGGAATATACTGAGATCAAAGAAGAGAAAGAGACAAAAGCACTAGTCCCGACTTTTGGTATACCTGGTTCTGACAATCTCTTTCTGGCCTTTGGAGAAAGGCGTCACCCTCAAAGAGCCATAGGAAGACTCGCCGCTCAGCAACCAGAAGACATACTTAACTATTTAGAAAAAATAAAAACTCATGAGACACGTACTGATGAGCAACAAACAATAGAGGAGCAAGCATGGAAAAAAAGTGTCATCCACTTGAGTGGCGGATCGGCAAGCAATCAAGCCACGCTGTTTAGATTTCTAAATGATATGGGTGGTGTAATTAGCAACAATACGTTTGGTGCTGACGTAACTACTTTCCGCAAGACTTCTGCAGATCCGTTACAAAGAGTAACGACAGAACAGATCGTATCAGAAGTAGATAAAGGCGCTGCCCTGCTCACCTTCTTTGGACACTCTGCAGTTGGAACATTTGACTTTAGTCTTGAAGACCCTTCTAAATACAACAACCAAGGACGTAATCCAATTATACTTTCATTGGGTTGTCACAGTGGCAACATACACACAGTGGCAGGTGGTATCAGTGAAGACTTCGTTTTAGAAAAAGAAAAAGGAGCGATTGCCTTTATAGCATCATCAGGCACAGCATATCCCGAGCCACAATATTTTACGGGCATCAACCTTTATGACCTGATAGGTAATGAGATGTATGGTCAGCCAATAGGAGACATACTCATGCACTCACTTGAAGCTAGGACAGACAACCCTTCTGTTTCTGTACAAACTCTGATAGAGCAACTTACCTTACATGGTGATCCAGCATATAGATTTGGGACATTTGAAGGACCAGATTATAGTATCAATCAAGAGACAGTAAGTATAGAACCGGGCATCCTCAATGCGACTACTCCAAGGTTCACTTTACAGTTTGAAGTGATCAACTTAGGTGCAACAAGAGACGAAGTTCTTGATATCGAGATAGTACATCTTTTACCAGGCGGGACACCTATCGATACACAGATGGTAACGATACCTGCTCCAGCGTTTAGCGCTGAAGTAATTATAGATCTTGACAATCCTGGAGATAGGTGGGTTGGTAACAATAGAATATTGATCAATGTAGATCCCGATCAAAGCATAACTGAATCTCCAAACGAACAAGCAGAATCCAATAATGAGCTCATAGGAAAAGATGGAGAAAAAGGGGTAGGCTTTTTTGTATTTGACAATAGCGCAAAACCGATCTTTCCTCAAGATTATGGTATCTATGGACAAGAAGAGATCATCCTCAACGCTGCTGTCAACAACGGTTTGAATCCTGGTGGCACTTTCATCTTTCAGATAGATACAACTGAGACATATGACAGTCCGATCATGCGCGAAACTACAATTGACAATCAATCGAGCATCATACAATGGACGCCTGATATCGAAGCGATAGAAGATGCCGTCTACTATTGGCGCATCGCGCCAGTTACAGTTGATGACAGATTGAAATCAGAAAATTGGCAGACCTCATCTTTTGTATATATCCCAGGTCACTCACCAGGTTGGAATCAAAGTCACTTTTATCAATGGAAAAAGAACAGTTATTATAAGGTACAATTAGAAGAAAATCGTCGACTGAACTATGCTAATCGAGAATGGGACATCAGAATCAAAAATGAAATAAGAGACGAAGGAGACTTCTGGGTATATATAAACAGTACACCTTGGGCATCACTCAATCCTCGCAATATGGGTTCATTGGTTTCCATATTTGCTTGGGATCCTCAAAATGTAATATTTGCGAATAGCGGAAGTGACTTTGGTAGTATACCCTTTACATCGGATGGCTTCTTATACGACATGACTAAGTCAGATGACATAGATAACATTGTAACGCTACTGGATAATATTCCGAATGGTGCTCGTGTGTTTTTTCATACGATGTTGGACAACGACACCACTTCGCTATTTACCCAATTATGGGATGATGTTACAACATCTGGACCATCCATCATGGACAAACTTGAAGAACATGGTGCGACAAGAGTGAGAGAGCTTTTAGAAAAAGGAACAGTGCCTTATACTTATATATTTGACAAAGGGACGGGTCCGATCGTAGAAGACATCGCTAATAATATTTACGAGACTGTTGATCTGACTTCTAAGGCACAAACGATTTGGTCTGAAGGAGTTGTCACATCGGTTCCGTTAGAAGGAAGAGGTAGATGGTTACGACTACAATGGTCAGAAGAAAAAGAAAGTACAGACCTCTCAAGAGTGCTTGTCTTAGGTGTCAAGCCCGGTGGTCAAAAAGATACCCTTAAGGTGATAGAGAACGACTATGACGTCAACCTTACGAGTATCAATCCTGCCATATATCCAAAATTAGAATTGGCATATGAGACTTCCGATGATGTTGAAAAGTCAGCTGCCCAATTAAAGCACTGGAGAGTTATAACCAATGAACTACCGGATGCAGCCTTTTACGCAGAAGCTGAAACATTTGAAATCATAGATACACTTGATGCAGGCGAGACCTTGTCGCTTGATTATGATCTTGTCAATCTCACTTCTGAAGATATGGGTCCTGTGCTGATCAGATATACATTGATCGATGAGAACTATAAAGAAAAGATCATCGTCAAGAGATCCGACGCACTGTTAGGTCAAGACACCATCAATATACTCCAATCATTGAGTACAGATCTGCTTGCTGGTCATTATCAAATCGTAATAGAGATCAATCCTAATGAAGAGCAACCAGAGATGACCGCTTGCAACAATCTTGGTTTTGCAAACTTTTATGTGAGACCTGATAAGCGTAATCCTTTCTTGGATGTAACATTTGACGGAAGGCATATCACTAACGGTGAGATCGTCAATCCAACTCCTGAGATAGTCATAACCCTTCGAGATGAGGATAGCTTCTTGTTGTTGGATAATCCAAATGACTTCGAGATCACACTGTTCTATCCACAATTGCTAGAGTGGAAAGCAAAAGCAAATACTGAAAATGTCACTTGGATACCTTCATCTTCTATAGATAGAAATGTTGCAGCATTTATCCTCAATCCAAATCTTAATCAAGAAGGCATCTATACGCTTGAGGTGCAAGCTAAAGATATAGCTGGTAATAAAGCTGGTAGTCAAAAATACAGAATCACCTTTGAAGTAGGTCTCACTGGAGATGTCCCATCACTCGTGGTGAGTCCTAATCCAATGGATCAGATTGTAGAGTTTAAGCTTTATGTCGATAGTGATCAATCTCCAGAAGTGTTTAACCTCAACATCTACTCTACTGATGGCAAGTTGGTGAAGCGTGTAGGTCGAGAGGGATTCGGGGGACTAAAAAGAGGAATCAATACCTACTTATGGAATGGGAGAAGTGACGGTAATACTCCACTTCCTTCAGGGCTTTACTACTACCACATTTACAATAGTGCAGTAGCAAGAAAGGAGCAAGACAGAGGAAGTATATTCAAGTTGTAGCATAGGTATATCTTGAAAGCAAAGAGAAGGAACATAGGTCAGGCAATTATTATGTGTATTTTATTTAAAAACGAGGGATAAGATGGTGTTGAGGGGCTATATTTGCCAACCGTTTTTCTGGCAGAATCTGAAAGGAAAATGTCAAGTCTCTGAAGTCAATCTCAAAGAAAAATTAAAGGTGTAGATGATTACAATTACTTTACCAGATGGCGCAACACGTCAGTATGAGTCTGGAGTAACAGCAATGGAGGTAGCAACTTCTATCAGTGAGGGGTTAGCGCGAAATGTTTTGGCGGCTTCCGTCAATGGAGAAGTAAGAGATCTTTCTCGACCGATCGAAGAAGATGCTGATATAAAATTATTCTCTTGGAGAGATAAAGAAGGGAAAGCAACATTCTGGCATTCGTCCGCACACTTGATGGCAGAAGCAATCGAAGCATTGTTTCCAGGAACAAAATTTGGTATAGGCCCAGCCATAGAAAATGGCTTCTACTATGATATCGATACTGGAGATAAAGTGCTTTCATCAGATGACTTCAAAAAGATAGAGGACAAGTTTAAAGAGTTGGCCAGTCAGAAGAATGACTTCATCAGAACTGAAGTATCGAAAGCGGATGCAATCACTTTCTTTAATCAGAAAGATGACGAGTATAAACTAGAATTGATTGATGGCCTGGAAGATGGAAGCATCTCTTTCTATCAACAAGGAGGATTCACAGATCTATGTCGTGGACCACATATCCCAAACACTGGGAAGATAAAAGCCGTAAAGTTACTCGCTATAGCAGGTGCTTACTGGAGAGGCGATGAGTCGCGCAAGCAGATGACTCGTATCTATGGTATCACTTTCCCAAAGCAAAAAGAACTGACTCAGCATCTTGCGATGTTAGAAGAAGCAAAGAAGAGAGATCATAGAAAGCTAGGTCAAGAGTTAGAACTATTTATGTTTTCTGAGAAGGTGGGCATGGGCTTACCGATCTGGTTGCCTAAGGGCACAGCGCTAAGATCAAGACTTGAGGACTTTCTAAAAAAAGAACAACTCAAGCGCGGCTACCAGCCAGTCATCACGCCTCATATCGGCAAGAAGGAGCTTTATGTTACTTCTGGTCACTATGAAAAATATGGAGAAGATTCTTTTCAACCTATCAATACGCCACGTGAAGGAGAAGAGTTTTTACTCAAGCCAATGAACTGTCCTCATCACTGTGAGATATATGGGAACAAGCCACATTCATACAAGGAGTTGCCCATTAGAATAGCAGAGTTTGGTACAGTTTATAGATATGAGCAAAGTGGAGAGCTTCATGGCTTAACAAGAGTACGTTGCTTTACTCAAGATGACGCCCACATCTTTTGTACAGATGATCAGGTGAAAGAAGAGTTTTTAGACGTTCTGGATCTCACTACACTGGTATTGAAAAAGTTTGGTTTCGATAATGTCACTGCACAGATATCTCTTAGAGATCCAGACAACAAAGAAAAGTACATCGGTAGTGATGAAAGTTGGGAGAAAGCGGAACGGGCGATTATCGAAGCTACTCAAGAAGTAGGATTAGAAACTATAACCGAGTTAGGTGAAGCTGCATTCTACGGACCGAAGCTTGACTTCATGGTTAAGGATGCCTTGGGTAGATCATGGCAATTGGGTACAATCCAAGTTGATTATATTCTTCCAGAAAGATTTAAATTAGAATATATCGGTTCTGACAATGCACCTCATAGACCGGTGATGATACATAGAGCGCCATTTGGTTCTATGGAGCGATTCATGGGTGTATTGATAGAGCACTGTGCAGGTAAGTTTCCTTTGTGGTTGACACCTGATCAGTTGGCTATCCTTCCGATTAGTGATAACCAATTGGACTGGGCAAAAGAAGTAAAGCAAGCGCTTACGCTTCATGATATCAGAGGATTTATAGATGATCGTACAGAGTCTATAGGACGTAAGATTAGAGATACAGAATTGAAGAAGATCCCGTACATGTTGATCATAGGAGAGAAGGAAGCAGCAGCTAAAACGGTCTCTATAAGAAAGCAAGGAGAAGGAGATCAAGGGACAATGTCTGTTGACGACTTCGTCAGTTATTTTCAAGAATTATTATCATAGGCAAAACGTACCCCCTACATGCTATATCCACCGCAGCGATATCTTGTTACATCCGCATTGCCTTACGCCAATGGGCCATTGCACATTGGCCACTTAGCTGGAGCATATCTTCCCGCTGACATATACGTTCGCTTCCTCCGATTAATGGGGAAGGATGTTGTTTGGGTATGTGGTAGTGATGAACATGGCGCGGCGATCACGATAAAAGCGATAAAAGAAAATCGAACACCTCAAGATATCATCGATCAGTACCATGATCTTTTCAAAGTAGCATTTGAAAAGATGGGCATCGACTTTGACATCTATCATCGTACTTCTGCCGAGATACATCATGAGACTTCTCAAGAGTTTTTCAGAACGCTTCATGCCAAAGGAGAGTTCATAGAGAAAGAATCAGAACAATACTATGACGAAACTGCTAAACAGTTTTTGGCAGATAGATATATAAAAGGGACTTGCCCAAAATGTAGTAACCCAGGTGCTTATGGTGATCAATGTGAAAACTGCGGATCAACACTCAGCCCAACAGAACTCATCGATCCTACCTCTACCCTATCTGGTAGCACACCACAATTGAAAAAAACGACACACTGGTATCTTCCACTTGACAAGTATGAGACTTGGTTAAAAGAATGGATCAATACTGGAATCCATAACGGCCATCAACTACACGATCCTAAAGAATGGAAAAACCATGTAACAGGTCAGTGTAAATCTTGGTTAGACGGTGGTCTACAACCGAGGTCTATGACTCGAGATCTTGACTGGGGGGTTGATGTACCACAAGAGATAGAAGGTGCTGAAGGCAAAAAACTCTATGTCTGGATGGACGCTCCGATTGGTTATATATCTGCAACCAAGCAATGGGCTAAAGACAATGGAAAAGATTGGAAGACATACTGGCAAGATGAAGATACAGCTCTGATCCATTTTATCGGAAAGGACAATATTGTATTTCACTGTTTGATCTTCCCTGCGATTCTAAATGCACACGGTGGTTACATACTTCCTAAGAATGTGCCTGCTAACCAGTTTGTAAATCTTGAAGGCGATAAAATATCCACTTCAAGAAACTGGGCTGTCTGGGTAAATGAGTATGTAGAAGACCTTCCTGGCAAAGAGGATGAGCTGCGTTACCACATGATCAAGAACATGCCTGAGCAACGTGATAGCGAATTCACATGGAAAGGATATCAAGATAGTATCAACAATGAGTTGGTTAACAATCTCGCAAACTTTGTAAATAGAGTTGTCGTGTTGACACACAAATACTATGATGGTGTAGTACCAGCTTTTGATCCAAACGAAGTATTTGTTAGTCCAAGTTCAGAAGACTATGATGGCTTCCATGAGACTGAAATATTACAACTTCATGACGACCTTCAAGAAGTCAATGAATACATCCGTAATTTTGAATTTAGAGCAGCTCTGACGCACTTGATGAAGATCAGTAGTCAAGGCAATCAGCTTTTACAATTTAACGAGCCTTGGAAACAAATCAAGGTAGAGCCTGAAACTGTAAAAGCAGTAATGAATCTTGCTATTCAGGTTGTCACGGCGATTAGTGTTGTGATTTATCCATTCTTACCGTTTACAAGTGCGCGGATGAGGTCGCTGCTTAAGCTTTCAGAGATCAACGGTGATGGAGAACTCGACGCTTTGTTAGTACAATTGTCAGAAGGAGAACTTGCAATACCAGCAGGCCATCAGATAGATAAAGCTGTGCACTTATTCTCAAGAGTAGATGATGAAGTTATAGAAACTCAAAAAGCAAAACTCGGCTCATCTAAAGAGAAAGAGACCTCAACTGTCGCTCCTGTTGTGGCCAAAGAAAAAAAGGAAGAGAAGGAAACTATAGAATATAACGACTTTGTAAAGATGGACATCAAAGTTGCAACGATAACACATGCAGAGGCCGTTCCAAAGACCGACAAGTTGTTGAAGTTGCAATTAGATGTTGCTGGCGAAGAACGTACAGTTGTATCTGGTATCGCAGAACATTATAAACCTGAAGATATCATCGGCAGACAAGTAAGTCTTCTTGCTAATCTTGCACCGCGTAAACTAAGAGGTGTAGTCTCTCAAGGCATGATCCTGATGGCCGAAGACAATGATGGCAAGTTGAGCTTTGTAGCTCCAGATGTCGCTGTGGCTTCGGGGAGTGTGATTAGCTAAATTTTCAGTACCAACTGTTTATAATCATCAGTCTTAGAAAGACTACGTCGTCTTATCCAACTCATCTACTTCGACGTCAATGGTATCCGTCATTTTTTTGACGATCTCTTCCTTGCGCTTGATCTTCTCTTTGATCGTACTTTGTTCAACTGTATCTGATGACTGCTTTAGAGATTGACGGTCTTCTTCAATTTTAAGTTCCAGCTTTTCTAATCTCTCCTTCTTCTTTTCCAGACCCTCTGCTTCTTGAGCTTTATCAAAAATTAATGCCTCAGGTGTATTTTCCTCAAGAACCTCTTTCTTGTTTGTATGATACTTATCGGCTATAAAGACAGTATCTCCAACTTGTCGTTGATTCATAAAGTTAGGAGAGACAATCTCAATATCTGCTTCATGCAAAGCATCTATCACTGAGGCAGTCAGCCTAGACTTTGCGCTAAGTATAGAGTTGACATTTTCTAAAAGGCCATGTATCCTATAGACAATCGAAAAGTCCCCTAGTGAGATGATATGTACAAACCCTTCTTTTAGCTCTGCCTTCTTCGCAGCTTCTAGTAATGCCTCTTCCACTTTCAGTCTATTAACATCATATCCTAAAGAACACTCCGTACTGATAAATGTACCTGATGAACGAGTCACTTTAAGAGCATTGGACGCTAAGGTCATATTAGGTAGCGATGTAAGGTCTCTATCAACAGTTTGTATCTCCGTATGAAACAATCCTAACTCAGTAACACGGCCAAAGATGTCATTGACCGTTATAAAATCTCCTGGCCTATAACTCGCTCTGAGTTTAAGGGCAATACCTGCCAGTGCATTACCAATGAAAGTTGTCGCACTTAGTCCAAGAACTGCTGAAAGCACGATACCTATCAAGCTCGTGATATCATCCTTTTGATCACCCAGCGGCAATGATAGAATAAAGCTAATCAAGCCTATGAGAACAATGCTAAAGAGTATGATTGACTTGATGATACCTTTATCAATCTTTCCTTTGGTTTGACGATTTAATAATATTCTAGATCCATGATAAAGAAGATAGAACATTATGAATGTAAGAACTGGTGGGTACCAGCTATTAAAAACAGTATTTAGTATATCGTCCATTTGATAATCAGATTCAATCACTAAAATAGAATTATTGAGGTAAACATGAGGATATGGCAAAGTAGCCAGTGATTAGGTCTTGGCAAGCAGTTCATTTGCTATGGCCAATGAAGCATGAAGTCATTCTTGATATATTATGGTAAATCGTAATATTTGGCAAGGTTTTGGTTGTATGTAGCAAAACAACCCAACCTATGAAGAACGTCCTCACCTCCCTCGTGATGCTATTGTGCATCAACATGCTTGGCATTGCCCAATCAAATCAACAAGCCGTTATCGTCCTCTCTTCATCAAGCACGCCTGCGTATATAGGTGAGATGAAAGAAAGCCTAAAAGAATATGGCTTAGTACTCAACGTAGAAAAAGAAAAATGGAAGAATCAAGGTGAACTTGAAGAGTTTGCTTTCACGCTTACCAATACCGCTAGTAAGAACTTAAAGTCATTTGACTTCAAGTATAACGAGATCAACAAACACCAGATCTTTCTAGTATACCCATTGGGAGACGATAAATATGGTCAAGTCATGACTGACGTGAGCTATATGACAACAGTGATCTTACCGATGGTCATCACTAACGAAGTAAAGCGACAGAAGCCCATCCTTCATAGATCATATGGTAAGTCAGGTGGCCCATATAGACAGTCTATAGTAATGACTGACTTAAAGAGATTAGCATCTGAAATGAAAGAGACAGTCAATATGTATAAAGCCATCAAAGCTGATCAAGTGATCGGCAAGTCTGTGTCAGGATTAACCTACACATACAATGGCGAATACTTAGAACACCCTGCAGGCATCAACTTACAAAACATGACTGCAGATGTGCTTATCGAAGAACTTGAAGAAGGCGTAAAGATCATCAATATATGGTCAGACGAACCTATAAAAGAACTAATGACCGGTACGACTATCGCTGGACAGCGGTAGCAAGACATAAAGGTGGATTATAATGATGAAGCATCAGAGGTGAGATCTCTGGTGCTTTTTTTATGCAATCATCTGTTGCATTTAATTCTCCAGCGGTTTTGATTTCTTCTCAGTACTTTTTGAGTAGAATATGTAAAAGAAGAGTCTTCCCTTAGGTTAATCTGCTAATGAGATGATAGTAAGAAGATTAGAAATTATGGGATTAACCCTCTCTCATCAAGGGAGACAATATCTTAGGGCTCTCTTAAACTACTCAGATCTGCATGCATTATCTAATTTGCTAATCAACACATTAGCTAAATAGTTTATCCTCCTATAGTTGCCATGGACTCACTGATCAAGTCATCCGCTCGGCGCTGCTCCGCTTCCCTACCATCTTTGGCTCTTGAGCCGACTGCTGATAGAAGAGCAGTTTTAAGTTCATCATCATTTGCGCCAGCGCGCATCATATCTTTGATGTTGAAGATACCTGCGTCGTATAAGCAAGTCTTCATCAAGCCTGTTGGTGTCAATCTTAGTCTATTGCAAGTCCCACAGAAGCTACGGCTATAAGAAGCTATAATACCAAATGATCCGTCGTAACCTGGGATTTTATAATTTACAGAAGTGCTGTTGGGTTCACTTTCTAATTGTAAGGCGCCTGTGTGTTTCTTTTTTATAAAATCAAGAATGTCTTTGTGCGACCATAGGGCCATCTGATCATGTATGCCACTTCCGTTAAATGGCATTTCTTCTAAAAATCGAACGCTGATCGGCAAGTACTTTGTCAGTTCTATCATCGGCAGGATATCCTCGATGTTTTTCTGATTCATCACAACCATATTGATCTTGGTCTTGATGTCGTGTTCGACCAATAATGTAAGACTCTCCATCACCTTGTCAAGATCATCCCTTCTGGTGATCATCTTAAAGCGCTCGGCATCAAGACTATCTAAACTTAGGTTGACCGACTTTATCCCGATCTCTTCAAATCTTGGTATCAAGTCTTTCGTCAACGTACCATTGGTTGTGATGTGGATAGAATCTATTCCTTCGATCTGATTGATACGATCGATACACTCCATAAGCCCTTTCCTTAAGAATGGTTCTCCTCCTGTGATTCTGATCTTGTTGATACCCAATGAGGCAAATAATGTAACGATCCTTTCTATCTCTTCATAGGTCAAGAGGTGAGAACGATTGACATAGTCGATGCCTTCTTCAGGCATACAATACTGGCACCGCAGATTGCAGCGATCCGTGACCGCTATCCGCAGATAGTTGATTATCCGACCATGATTATCGTAGAGCATCATCTCATCATTAAGATTGATGAAGATAGGTCAATGAAAGGAGAGTTTTCAACTAAATAATCGGCAGCAATCATGCGCGTAGGTCTCGGAAGGCCTATTTTTGGTCAGTACATTAGACTATTTATGAAAGTTAAGATTTTGGCATTTGGTATCGCAAAGGATATCGTCGGGGGAAAGGCTGGAGCAATGGAGTTTTCGGAAAACGCGACCATCACCCAAGTAAAAGAAGCATTGACTGAAAAGTATCCAGACTTTGATAAGCTGGCCAAGTTCTCTATCGCAGTCAACGAATCCTATCAAGAAGACACTTATGTGATCAAAGAGGGGGACGAATTAGTCATCATCCCTCCAGTAAGCGGCGGATAAATCAGCCTATGTCAGATATAGATATCCAGATAAGTTCTAAGCCCTTGAATGTGCCTATTTGCTATGATTATGTCAGCGATCATCGCGCAGGGGGCAATGCCTTATTTGTTGGGACCGTACGTGATCAGACCCATGGCAAGCCCGTTGTCAAGCTGGACTTTGAGGCCTACAAGCCGATGGCAGTCAAAGAGATGCAGAAGATAGCGGAGACCATGGCAGAGCGTTGGGATGCACTGAAGATAAGCATCCATCATCGGACGGGCACGCTTGAGTTGGGCGATATCGCCGTCATCATCGCGGTATGTACACCACATCGCAAGGCCTCTTTTGAAGCTTGTCAGTATGCTATAGACACACTGAAAGAGACGGTGCCGATCTGGAAAAAAGAATACTTTGAAGATGGCGCTGTATGGGTAGCCGCACATCCTTAACAACCAATATTACAGATGAGTGATATCGTAGTCATCGGCAGCGCCAATACTGATATGGTGGTCAAAACATCAAGGTTTCCTGAGCCCGGCGAAACAATCATTGGTGGGGACTTCTTTATGTTTCCCGGAGGAAAGGGAGCTAATCAAGCAGTAGCTGCTGCGAGATTGGGAGGGAAGGTTTCCTTTATCTCTAAGGTTGGCGCAGATGTATTTGGAACTCAATCGAAAGAAGGATTTATACAAGAAAACATCAATATCGATCACCTCATCACCGATCCAAACCACCCATCTGGAGTGGCGCTGATCACTGTCAACGCTGAAGGTGAAAATGAAATCGTTGTTGCATCTGGAGCCAACGCTCACTTGACCCCTAAAGACATCGACCAAGCATCTTCTCTTATCGCTTCCGCAAATATTATTCTTACACAACTAGAGATACCTATCAAGACAGTTGGATACTTGATCCAACTTTCTAAAGACTTAGATAAGAAGTTAATATTGAATCCAGCGCCAGCTCAGAGCTTAGAAGATGAATCTCTCGATGGATTATACTGTATCACTCCTAACCAAACAGAAGCAGAGCTCATCACTGGTATAAAAGTAGACAGCAAGGAACAAGCCAATCAAGCCGCGAACTATCTATTGGAAAAAGGGGTAAAGCATGTTGTCATAACTATGGGTCCTCATGGTTCTTTTTACAAAAGCAAAACAGAACAGTTTTTCATAAAAGCAGATACTGTCAAAGCTATTGACACCACCGCTGCTGGAGATGTTTATAATGGAGCATTGGCAACAGGATTATCAGTTGGCAGATCGTGGAGGGATGCCATCATCTTAGCTACAAAAGCTGCTGGTATATCAGTTACCAGAATGGGTGCTCAAGCCTCTGCTCCAATGCTCGAAGAGATTGTATAAGTTATCAAGAAGTTAATATATCGATTCTCCTTGTTCGTATACATTTATCTACCGTTCTTATAATTTTAGAGACTTTAAACAATCTGAACCTGCCTTTCTGCAGTTCAATCTTAAACGCTGGAAATGAGCAACAGAAGAGACTTTATAAAAACAACAACCAAGGTTACAGGTAGCACCCTACTTGCTCTACCCTTAGTAGATGCTTGCGTCAATGATGCAGGTCAAGCATTGAGAGAGATACAAGGAACTGCATCTGACATCAACATTGTAGGACCAAGAGAAGGATATACACCACATGTCGGCACCCTCGTATCCATGCTCAACTGGATGCGCGGAGTTATGCTTCAGCCTGTGAGAGGCATGTCAGTTAGTGATTTGGATTTTCTATTAGATGACAATTCTAATTCTATAGGCGCCATGCTTTGGCACTTAGCTGCAACAGAACGTTTCTATCAGATCAATACGTTTGATGGTAAGCGATGGGAAGGGCTCTCAAGTGCAGATGAAGCGAAATGGGATTACGCTTCTAGTCTCGGTGATAATGGCAGAAGACACATCAAAGGCTACGACTTAGACTTTTACCTTGACCTACTTGAGAACGTTAGAAACTTCACACTTGAAGAACTCAAGTCAAAGGATGACGATTGGCTTATGATAACTGACAATAATTTTTGGTCAGACCCAACGAATAACTATTGCAAGTGGTTTCATGTATGCGAGCATGAGTCTAATCACAATGGACAGTTTAAGTATATCAGGAGTAGGATTGTGTGATTAGAATGGAAATATAAATAACTGGTCCACCCCCAACCACCTCCGAAGGACGACACAAAAGACTCAGTCTTAAGATTACACAAATCATAGCACATTTCTAAAGTGAATTAGATATGCCAAAACAGACTTTTCTTTTTATCTGCCTCTTTCTATTTTCATTTTGTGCGGAGGCACAGCTGGATAGTGAGCTCGACAAACTTTTTGAATCACTCTCTGGACAAGATCAGCCTGGAGGATCCATTGCCATTGTGAAGGGAGGTGATATCATCTATAGCAAGTCATTTGGATTGGCGGATATTGAGAAAAGAGTTGTAATAGACAAAAACACCATATTCAATACTGGCTCCATATCTAAGACCTTCGTTGCGTATGGCATCTTGATATTAGAAGTAGAAGGAAAGTTATCAATAGAAGACCCTTTGTTGAAGTACTTCCCTGATTTTATAAATAATGATATTGTAAAAGATGTAAAGCTAAAGCACTTACTTTCCCATTCGTCAGGTCTCCCTGATATCAGAAATGTATCAAGCCATTCAAGTTTTTTC